>JAOTWS010000001.1 GCA_029862745.1 Nitrosopumilus sp.
TGTTGCTGCTTTTCTCTTTGGAGCTGCTTTGCGTGTTGCTGCTTTTCTCTTTGGAGCTGCTTTGCGTGTTGCTGCTTTTCTCTTTGGAGCTGCTTTGCGTGTTGCTGCTTTTCTCTTTGGAGCTGCTGCTGCTTTTAGTGCTGCTGCTGCATTCCTCTTTCGAGTTCTTGCTGCTTTTTTAGCTGCTTCAACTCTTTTGGCTTTTGATGTTACCATAACTTTTTTCAAAAATCATCCATGTTATGTAGTAAAAGTCATACATTACTATGCAAACTCTAATAAAATTTGACACGTTTTTGAATTTTCGATCAACAATTTCTAATACACATAACAACTGTATCTGTTGTTAATAGATCTTTTTGTGGTCGGATAATTATTTTGTATTGTTTTTCTTCGTCAAATGGAATATCAAACTGTGTTGTTCTCTCAATTGGTTTGTTTGGCTCTAGAGTAGGGCAATTTTACATTGTTGATGACAAAGAACAAAAACATGAAGCAGTATTTGGAGAATTTTCATCAAAAGATTTGTTTTTAGCTCCTGAAATGATTGTTTTTTCATTACTGATGTTTTTTGCAGTAATTCCTATTTTTACAAATGTGTTTTCTGGTGGAACTTCTTTACTTCCTTTATGAGTTCCTTCAAAAGTAATAGTGTACTCGACTGGTCCTACGATGACTGGCTTTCCTCCGACAGCTTCAATATAGTTTGTTGTATATTGTGTATACATGTAATTTGCAAAAACTATTGATGCTATTATGGCCCCAATCACAATAATTATACCCATTCCTGCCATGAATCAGCTGATTTTTTTTGGTATATAGTTGAAACGGCAGCATTATGCACAAATTTTTGCTCAAAACCCTTCATATTTTGATGAAATATGAAGATAAATTTGAAATCATTACCTATGTCATTATAATAATTTCTATGAGAAAAATCATCCTATTCATTGCGTCAAACTTGGATAGATACATTACAAAAAATAATGGTAATGTAGGTTGGCTTCAAGTAACCACATCTTCTGGATATTGGTGATTTTTACAAATCCATAGACACTGTAATCATTGGTAAAATGACATACGAGCAAATGCTAACATTTGGTACATACCAATATCATGATAAGAAACAATATGTATTCCCTCAAAAAATGATCAAAAAAAGATGAAAATGTACTGTTTGTAAATGATTTTGAGATATTAGTAAAAGATCTTATTTCTAATACTGGAAAGGGATTTTGTTGGTTGGTGGTTCAAAAATAACTTCTAATTTTCTGAATATTGGATTAGTGAATGAAATAATCATCACTATAATCTCAGTTGTCCTTGGTACAGGGACTCCACTATCCATGAATATACCAAAAGAAACAAAATTTGAACTGATCAAAACAACGGATTATAGTATTTAATTGAATTATATTATAAAATTTTGAAATAAATTCTTCAAATAATTTGATAATTTTTTATTGAAATACAACTCTTTTGATCAATTTTTAGGGGGTTTAGCTTTTACGCATGATAAAAATAGTTTAGATGTGTTTAGCTGGGAGATCTTGGTGGTTTGATGTTTGCATTTTATATCTAGGCACAAGTGTTACACCCCCCCCTAAAACAACTGTTTTTGAAAATATCACATTATGCCTAAAGACCATAATTTTGATGGGGGGTTTAACTTCTAGGCTCATTTTTGTAACATTGTTCAGTTTGGAAGATTCTACAATTAATGTAATCTAATCAAAAATTTCAAAAAAATAAACTTAATGTAAACAATCTAAATTTTTCAAATAGCCTATTTGAAACTCAAATGATTTATTTTTTAAGATTTATCTATCTGCAAAACAACATGTCTTACATTCTATTTTGGAAATATTGTGATTAACAATATTTGTAATGTATGACTTAAATTTCACACAGATGAATATTACCTATAAAAGACATGTTTATGATATCTGATGGGCATTATTTAACAAATAACTCTCTCAGCATGTGATTATCTGTTGTTTATGCTCACTGTTGCTTCAATTCTTTTTGAACTGTTTTCACAATGAAATGCACTGCCAATGCTAGTCCCATCACCTTGAAGAAATTATTCATGTGTCTGGACCTCTTTTTTGTCGTATGTGTCGAGAATCTCATCTATTATTTTGATGATGTTCAATTTCTAATTACCTCGAATTTTGTAGTTGTATCTTCTAGTCTGAGTTTGTTAACATTGATGCTAACCCTAATCTCAAAATTCTTTGTCGCATGCCTGAATAAAATATTGCAGAAATTCATTTCACAAACACCATCAAAGTTGCAATCATTGTCAAAACAAAGACTTTGTTTTTTGAAGCTTTGAATTTGAGAGTTTGGTTTTCAATGAAACTTGTTTTTGTTGTAATTTTTATTGTTTTCATATTCTGTGATAGTGAATTTTCGATATAAGGTCCGCGTAGAACTGATAAATCATCTATTTTTCTTAAAATGTTTTCAACAAAAATCTAGCTGTTTTGTCGTGTTTCTCAGATACACTATTAAGAGCATCTAACATTGTTTGTTGGTTGATGTTCTCCTTATCATCTAATACTACATAAACACCAACTTTTTGTTTTCCATCTTCCGTGATTATCTTACTAATTGCTTGAATTGAATAGCAAAAATCTGACACTTTTTTTCCAAATTTCTCTTTTTCACCATCATTAAATCCCATATACCTTGCAATTTGATTATTTTTCATAATTACTTTGGAACCTAGTACTAGAATTCCCATTTGTGCTTTTGGTTCAAATATCTCTACTGGAACTCCAAACTTCCCTGCATGTTTTACTAATATCTGAAATACATTTTCGTCACTCTTGACTCCTTCAAACGATAACCCCTCATGAATTAACCATCTTTCAACATTATCTCTCATTTTTGATGGAGCCATATTTGAATTCTCAAATTAGTTCTATATGATTCTAAATTCAAAAGATCGTACCTCTAAATTTCTATTATTTCTAAATTCGAATTTAGAAATAATAGAAATTGTTATCTGAAAAACAAGAATGTCTGAGCTAAATATTGACATTGAAACCTGAATCTATACCTGGAAAAGATGTGGAAACCAATACGTTTACAATTATTCCTATAATCATAAACATAATGCCTAGATAAAGACAATTTCTTGCTTTGCGTTGGTCGTCATGACGTAATACAAAGTAGGCAATTATTCCACCTATTATTCCAAAAAATATGGGCAACAAAAACCATGCATTACTTCTTGATTTTTCTGAATATGTCATTGCTCACCATATTATTGTTTTACAGTCATTGCTTTTTTCTGTAACTGTGTTATTTCAATTTCTACTGTTTCTAATGGATCCTCTACTTGATTGCGTCTAATTGAGAACATTTTTGGTTTTTCAAAGTCTTCTGTACAATCAGGGCATGCATAAACAAGTACTCTATGCTCGTTAGGAGCCTTTGGATTAGATAATCTAGGATAATACACTAATCTTGCACCACAATCAACACAATACCTATTGGCCCTTCTAGTTCTGACCAATGTAAACCACCTGCATTATTCTAAATATACGATCATCTATTAGATCTATGTTGTCTAATAGAGTAAACCAGTTACTATCAACCGATCAATATTTCTAAATTCGAATTTAGAAATATTATAAACTCAATATGTGTATTACTAAATTTCTTTGATATTATGATATTTCAAAATATGCTTACACATAGTATGCGCCTCCCATCAGACTTGAACTGATGACCATCCGATTAACAGTCGGATGCTCTACCACGCTGAGCTAGGGAGGCACAAGATTTTACCTTGATAAAAGTGATTTAATCCTTGCTGTATATTCACAAAATAGAATAATCGTTATGCTGGCACTGATAAATCTAACATCCAGATATTCCACTCGTAGGTATTTTTCAATCAAAATTTCCAACTAATCTATCCAGACATGGATCTGTATATGAAGAGAGGGTTGATTCATGAGCAGCACCTTTTGATTCCCATCTTTTGTGATCGTCTTGTCCATTGCTTGAATCGAATCACAAAAAGACCATTAAATAAATTTGACAAATTTGGATTGTTTATAGTGTAATTCTATTTAAAAAAAAATAATTCCTTTGAGCATAAAATAAGCAACATATCTAGTCAAACACTGGACAAAAATAATAGCCATCAAATTTCTAAGATTGTGGTAGTGGAGGTGTTGTATTTTCTTAAAAAAAGATAAATCTGTTTTACCATACAATAACCCTAAAAACAATAATTCTTACACAATGTGTATTGGAATCTAATACCATCAATCCAAAGATTTTGTTATTAATTTTGTCACTGGCAATTACATTTCAAATCATGCTTTGGCTAAATTTTGACATTAATGATGAATTTGACATGATTGATTTGTTATATCTTTTGGGCCTGATCTCTTGTTTTACGGCAAGTTTTGCAGTTTCAAAAAAATTTGGAAGCTCAAAGATTTTTGGGAAGGCATATATGATTTTGGGGTTAGCGTTTGTATCCTTTTTCGTTGGAGAAACACTCTATTTGTATTTGAATATGCTAGGAGAAACTCCATATCCTGCTATTCATGTTGATTTATTTTTTTTTATGTTTTACCCATTGGTTACATTATACTTGATCATAAACATAAGATTCTTCAGACCCACGCTAAGTTTGAAACACAAGATTTTGCTAGTGATAATTTTTCCTAGCTCTGTTCTTTTCTATTCTTATATCACTTATTCTGCTGATGCAATAGATTCCTTTGAATATTTTTATGGTTTGATTTTTATGATCTTTGCATCAGTCCCACTCTCTTTTTCAATATTGGGTGCAACCATTTTCAATCAGACAGTACTGAGTTCAATTTGGCGACTTTTGACACTAGGGATTGCAATAAGCACAATTGCTGATATTTTATATTATTCTCTAGAAATTATTGGAGAATATGATAGCATGCATCCTGTCAATACACTTTGGATGATTTCATACATGATAATATTTTATGCTCTGTACAAACATATCAAAACGTTCTAAAAAATCTTGATGCCACTTTCAATTATGTTATTATATTATTTTTGAAAATTCATTATCTGCTACTTTTATTTTTCATACGATCTTGATTTTGTCACTTTTCTACAAAATTCATGTACATTGGGTGGTTCTGAATGATTTGACTTTGCTTTAAAAAGTCATTGTTTATTTGTACTTTGAGATCTAATTTCCCTCCAACTACGTTAACCTGCATGTTCTCAAATAATGAAACATATTTGTTCATCTTTCGCCCATCACTTGTAAGAGAATATCCTATCTCAGTTAGCAATCCGTTATTTGTTAATTCTTTGATCATTCTATATCCTGTAGATTTTGTTAAATTACACATTTTCACAATATCGCTAATCAGAGTTGGTTCTTTTAGTAGTAAATTATTCAGAATTTTACGCTTATCAGAGTCTGAAAACGATGCCATTATAAGATTAGCAAGTGACTGATCATGAATTGTTATCCATGTTTTATTTTTTGATGGTGCTGGTTCTATTGATATAAAATTATTCAGAAATTTTTTTTCGATCTCATCTGCCCCTTCTTGAAAGAGCTCTCTTAGCGTAGCATCCATCTTGCTAAAATCACGTATAGATTCTAAGACTGTAATTTTGTATCTGTCTTGTAATCTACTCTCAATCTTTTTGTATACTGGCTCGCCAAGATTATCTTTGATTACTGAATGTAAGGAATCTGCAAGTAAATTATCAAGTCCAGACGACAACAAATTAATTAGACGTTTCTTACTAATATACCATTATGAGAATACCGTTTACGTATTGAATAAATTATTATAATGTTGTTCTTACCCTGTGACAATATATACGTCTTAATATATTTAAGATACTATAATTTATAGCAAAAATGATCAAATTTTAATCAAAATGATAGATCATCTTTTATATTAGTTAGTCACTATTCTTACAGAATGAGAACAGTAAATGATTATTGTGAACAGATACGTGAAGAAATTATCAATGTTAGTATAAAACGTGGTATGAAACGTCAATGCACTGAAATGGGATGCAGAGTAAACTTTAGGGATGATCCTGGGTTTGATGTTAAATTACTTTTCAAAGATCTTTCAAAACATAATGCTCTGAATTGGAAAGACGTGGCAGGGTTACCCTGGATATTTGATGAGGACTGGTGAGATTGGCAAAAAAATATCAACTAGTTGCACGATATGATGATCATATTGTTGTGATGGACAAAAAAGGAATTCCTGTTGCAATGGATAAAGATGGACACATCATATAACAACTGCTTTAAATGATTTTTTAATACTTTGAATTTGAAGCCTGGTTTATATGGATTCAAGTATCAGAAGGAGTAAAATCCAATGCAGGTTGATAAAAAACGATCACATATGGAAATCAAAAAAATTTACTACATTGTGATTTACCAATTAAATTAACCACTGTTTTAATTTCTCAATTTTTTGTACCGGTGAATCTCATTGTTGCATTAATAATTAACATTTATGATGACGTTCTAAAGTTCGGAGAAACTCATTTTTTTGTATTTTTATATATTTTTTACATTTTTACTGAATTATATCTTCAACTCTAGATCCATCAGAACAAATTCTACGTATTAGATCTTTCATTATAATTTTAGATTAGATATTTTATAAGCAATCACCAATTATACATATCCATACTTTTGGAAATTTAATGAATTGGCTATAATCATTATGAAATGATTTTGATTTTTCATTTATTGAATTTAGCAAAAAATTCTCTAATTTCTTTTGAATGACTCTCAACAAGTTCTATAATTTCAAGATGCTCCTCTGCTGTAGGTTCTCTTTGATGGACAATTTGAAACGCGCTAAGTGCGGAACCAACCATCTCTCCTACAAAAAAACCGCATAGAAAATCTCCAATGTTTTCACAATTCCAAGTTTCTCCAATTCTTGGAGAAGCCCCTGCTGATTTATACAACTTTAATGTTTGTTCTATTAAATCAGTAGTTTGTTTTGAAAATTCAGGATCAAGAGTCATTAGAGAATAGAAATCTTATTTTTCTAATCCCTTTTTCTTATCAAAGGTATATACCCCATCTAAAAATACTCTATGATCTTTGTTTTTGACTTTAGTTTTTAGTTCAATATTCGCAGCTGTTTGTGTGATGTCTGTCCATACTTCTCCGGTAAGTATGACGTCTTCTCCTTTTGGAACCACTTTAGTATTTCCAACAATATGTGTTACTCTTGATGCACGCTCTCCTTGGAAATTCTCAATCAAAATTTTCTTTCCTTCAACTTTTACTGTAATTGGAAAGTGAGCATACACAACTTTCATTTTAATTGTATATCCATCAATTAGACCTTCACAAAGATTTCTAATGATTGATCTTGCAGTGTGTAAAATCGCATAATCTTTTTTTCTATTCCCAATTGATTTTAACAACACTTTACCTTCTACTATCTCTATGTTGACTGGAATATTGCGGAAACTTTTGTGAGTTTTGCCTAAGGGACCAACAAACATCAACATATGTTTGTTCAATGTGATTGTTACACCTTCTGGTATTGCTACCTCGTCTTGAAATTTCTCGAGTTGATTAGTAGACATATCCTATCAAAAATCCTCCAATTCCTTTTTCTGCCGCTTCATGGTGAGACATTACTCCTTGATTTGTCGTAACAAGAAGCATTCCTCTATCATATGCTGGCAAGTATTGTTGCTCCCAATTATTATATTCATCATTTTTCACTTTAAATCTTGGTGAAATTGCTCCACATTTTGTAACTTTAGCCAATAATTTGATTTTAAATTTTCCACCTCTTTTGTCGTCAATATGCTCAAATTCTCCAATATACCCTGACTTTTGGAGTGTTTTTAATACCTCAATTCCAAGTTTTGATGTTGGAAGGATTATACATTCTTGTTTTCTTCGTGCTTCATTGTTGTAAATTGTGACAAATAGATTTGCTAAAATGTTAGTTGCTGGCATGATATCTCAATTATTTTTCCTGAACCCTAAAGATGTTGCTACTTCTCTGAAGCATCGTCTACATAACATTAAATCATATTTTTGAATAACTGCAGTATAATCTCCGCATCTTTTACACCATTTTGATCCTCTGCCGAAATCATGTTTTTTTCTTCCCGTAACCTCATATGATCTGTCTTTTGCCATTATGTTACTGTCACTCCAAACTCTTTTGTTAGATAATCTTTTGCTTCTTTACTTGAAATGACATGTGTTTTACCAACTCTTGCTTTATGTTTACTTCTACTTCTAATGTTATACCCAGGTCTGGTTAGTGTTATTGAAATTCCTAATCCTAGTATTCCTATTTGGGGATCATATTTTACACCTGGAATATCTATGTGTTCTTTTATGCCAAATGAAAAGTTTCCAAAATTATCGAATGATTTACCGTTGACTGTGTTTCCTTTAGCTTCTAGTAATCTTTTCAATAATGCAACTGCATCATCTCCACGAATTGTGACTGCTACTCCTATTGGCTCTCCTTTTCTTACTCCCCAGTCTCTCTGTGTCTCTTTTGCATTACGTGCAGAAGATTTTTTTCCTGAAATCTCATCTAGTGCTTTTCTTGCAATATTTATGACATCTCCAGATTTTCCAACACCCATGTTGAGAACAACTTTGTCTAATGATATTTTTTTCATAGAGGATTCTGTTACTTGAGACATATTATCACTTTAATTGAATTATTGGTTCCTCTTTACCTATTGGCATTATGATGTCAGCTGGGATTTCGATTTTTTTATCACTTAGAGCAAGAATTATTCTTTTTGGAAGGTTAAATGTTCCTTCTTCTATGGTTTCTATTTTGCCAATCTGACCTGCATTATTACCTCGTGTAACTAACCCTTGACTACCTTCTTCTAATTTTATTATTTCAAGAATTTTTACATCTGGAATTCGTATCAAACATGTATCACCAACATTGACTTTATTTTCTGAAATTATTGAACGACCATCATGGAACCCTATTTGTAATCTTCCTTTGTTGATTGTAGTCTTACTAACAACCCTAACTAGTTTTTTTAATTTTTCTGATTCTTTAATCTTTATTGGTTTTAGAAGCTTTTCTTCTGTTGGAACTAGACGATAAATATCTGAAACATTTTCTAATTCAATAACATCCATTAATCCAATTGCATGGTGAAGTGATTTCCTTACTACTCCGTCAATCTTTACTTTACCTGTGTAAATTGTACTTTTTGCTTCTCTAAGACTTGTTACAATTTTTAACATATCTCTTAGAAATACTGCTGCTGGTACGGCATGACTCTTTTTGTGTGGGCCTGGTTTTACTGTAATTACAAATCGTTTATCTTTTCTGGTGATTCCCCAGAACTGTGGTGCCATTTGGCGTTTGAGTTTTTTACTTCCTGCGATACTTACCATTATTTATTTACCTCATTCTTGTCTTTATCTATAGCTTTTGTCTGTTTTGTTGGATCTTTTCGTTCTAATCTTGAAATTCGCCATTTGTCATCTGTGTTTAGTGACGTAACTACTAAATTAGATGTATGAATATGTACATCAAATTTATCCCCTTTAGTTTTTTCTTTCTTTACTCCTTCTATTGCAACACTGTTTTTCTGTGTTGATACTTTAGATACTTTACCTTCCACTCCTTTGAATTCACCTCTAAGTATCTTTACACTATCGCCCTCAATTACACGTATACTTCTTTTTCCATATTTTTTATAAAGTTCTTTTGATAACGCACTACCTAATTGTTTACTTCGTGTTTGGAAAGTTGCTTGATAAATCAAATTGTTACGCATTTTTGTTGGCTTCATTTTTTATACCACCATTGATGCCAAGTTAGCTACTCTTGGCCATTTTTCTGAAGCTTCTGCAGCAACTGGTCCTTTAATGTCTGTTCCTTTAGTTTCTCCTTCTGGTGTAATCAAAACTGCTGCATTATCCTCAAAACAAACTCTCACGCCATTTAGTCTTCTAACTGCATATTTTTGTCTAATTATTACTGCACCATAAACCTGTTTTCTAAGCTCTGCTGGTCCTTTCTTGACTACAACATTACAAAAGTCGCCTACTGATGCAGCAGCCAATCTTGATGTTCTAGTGTGATGTCTTGGAACATTGATTATTTCTAAAATTTTAGCCCCTGAATTATCGGCACACACTATGTTTGCGCCTATTGGAATTGATCTTGTCACATATGGTCTAAATTCTTCTACTCCTTTACCTGCCTGCTTTGCCATTATACTTTAACCTCCACAACTACATATGACACTGATTTTGATATTGGTCTGCATTCTGCAGTCAATACATGATCTCCCGACTCAACATCTATGCAACCTGGAACATGTGCGTGAATTGTACTTGTACCTCTTGCATATCTTTTGAACTTACTAAAATAGATTGGTGAATCTTTCTCTAATGTAATAGTCTGCCTTGCTTTATTTCCAGTTACTTTACCGTCAAAAAGTTTACCTCTTATTGATAGACCGCCATGGAATGGACAATGTTTGTCCTCGCATTCTCTTGATGGTTCTTTAACCTTTAACCCTATATCTCTAGTCATGTCTTACTCCAATCCTGTCAAATGGCCTTTTTGTAATTTTGGAACCATTTACAACTACGTCATTTCCATCTATTGAAAACTTCCAATTGTTGGTCTCTTTTGCAATTAATTTTATTCCCTTTTGTGTATTTATTGTAAACATTGATTTTGTTTCGTTGATGATTCTTCCATTTAATCCTATGACTTGAGGATTAGTTGACTTTACGATCTCTGTGTTCAATCCTATGAATTCATGTGCTGTAATGTTATCTGCTGTGATCATTTTTGCTTGCTCATCTCGTTAATTCTAGTTAGCATTCTTGCGATGTCACGACGTAATGGTTTTAGTTTACCGCTTTCTTTTCTTAATGTTCCTTTGGCTGCATCTACTCTAAGCTTTGTGAGTTCACCACGTGTATCTTGAACTTTCTTCTTTAGATCTTTTTCATTTAATTGTTTGATTGTTTTCATACTAATCCTGGTCATTTGAATCTAGCCTCTTCTTCTTCCATTGTTTCAAGCTCTTTCATTTTTTCAGCTTCAATTGCAATTTGTTCTGATTCTGTTCTTGCCTTTACCTCTGCTGCTGTTTCATCTCTCATTTTACCTGTATCTTTATCTTTGATTTGCTTCAATTTCTTTACTTTTGCTACTTTCATTTCAAATTCTGGAACCAATTTTTCATTCCTTGCAATTCTAATTCTAATCCCAATTAACCCCATAGCAGTTTTAACATGTGCAATATCTTCGTCCACAATTACTTCCGCATGATGCCCTGCTCTTGGTAAAATTCCTGCGGTATGTTTTTCAAACGCCGAACGATCCCCTCTAAGTTTTCCAGAGATTGTTATTTGAACTCCCATTGCACCACCTTCCATTATTTGTTTTAATGTCCACATTGTTGCTCTTCTAAATGCAGTACCTCTTTCTAGATGTGATGCCATTCTATTACACATTACGCTAGGAGCTAATTCGGGTTTATCAATTTCAACTACTGATATCTGGGGATTTTTTAATCCAAAGTCTGTTGTAAGTTTATCTGTAAGAGATCTGATTCCAGAACCTTTTCTTCCGATTACAATCCCTGGTCGTGTTACATGTAATGCAACTCTTGTTCCAACTGGTGTTTTTGAAATCTCTGCATGTGAGAAACCTGCATCTTTGATTGCTTCTCTGAGATAATCTCTAAGTAACATCATATTGTAGTTATCTTTAATTACATTTTTGACTGCTGACATTACTAAATCTCCTGTGCCACCAATTCTAAGTGTGTTAAAACATTATTCTTGGGTGTTGCTCTGCCCATTGCCCTTGGTGTAAATCTTTTTACAATCACACCTTTGTGAACTGTTGCATTAATGATTCTTAATCTATCTAAATCCATTCCTTTGTATTCTGCATTTGATTCTAAATTGTCTAAAACCTTGATGAATTCTTTTGCTGTCTTTTGTGGATAACGTCCAGACATCATACCTGGATCTGATTTATGTCCTACTTGGTTTTTATATCTTCTAAATGCAACAGCTCTTCTTTTGTTGATTACTGCATGAAGATAATCTCTTGCTTTTTCAATATGAAGTCCTTTAATTGATACAGCTACTTCACGTGCATGTTTATGTGAAATATTCTTCTCTCTCACTGAAGAGCGTACATGACGAGTTGTATCATAGTTTTGGAATGCATAATTGAATCTACCCATAATGATCACTTTAGTGGCACATAGAGACTGGATCTTGATGCACCTACACCTGGTGCACCATGTGAAACTCTCTTGTTTGTTATGACATATTCTCCCAGATAATGCCCAATCATTTCTGATGTAATTGCAACTGGACGAAATTCTTTTCCTGAGAAAACATTTACCGTAACACCTACCATGTATGGCAGAACTATCAAATCTCTTACATGTGTTTTGATAGGATTTTTTACTTTACCTGCTTTTGCAGATTTTATTTCTTCAATCAATTTTCTTTTTCCATCATTAATCCCTCTAGTAAGTGATCTTCTTTGTCTTGAATTGAATAATAAGAATAACTTCTCTAATGATAAACTATCTAATTCCTCTTTTGGAATACCTCTGTATAAAAATTCTTTAACCATTTCTCTTCTTCTCCTTTAATGTACTTCGAGTTTTATGGTCCATATTATAGCATTCCTATCTTAGTTGCTAAGTCTCTTGCTTTTTCTGTATTCTCAAACTGAACAAATGCTTTTTTGCCGTAAATTGTTCTTGCTGTGTTTACTTTGATTACTTTTTCTTTGTATAATGTACTCACTGCTTCTGCAATTTCTGGCTTTTTCGCTGAAATTTCTACAATAAAACAAATTTTACTCTCGTTTTCTACCATCGCAAATGTCTTCTCTGTGATATATGGTTTGACTATGATCTTCATTGCTTGATCTATATTCATTTTGTTTTCACCATAACTTCTAGATGTGTTGACTTAATTTTTCCAATTTCTTCTAGTGCAGATTTGGAATATACGGTTAATCTAATTGGATGCGAACCTGGGGCAAGATCCAATACACTCAGATCTTTTGCATTCTTGACTTCCACTCCTGGAATTGCACCTATTGCTTTGTTTAATTTTGAAGAATCTGATGTTACAAATAAAACGCTTTTTCCAACTTTCTTACTTCGTCCTCTCAATCTTGATTGCCCTGAACGTGATTTTCTAGATTCTAATCTGTTAATGTCTTGTGTTAATTTTAAAGATTCTAATATTTTAAACATTTCACTTGTTTTTGAAATTGATTCTATATCATTGGATATTATAATCGGGAATGATTCTATGCCCTCTATTTTGTGGCCTCTTAATTCTATTAGCTCTTTTGATGCTGTTGCTGCAATTGCAGAACATAATGCTAACTTGTTTTCTTTTCTGTTTAATTTTTTATGAATTACTTTATCTACAATTGGTGGATGTGCTTGTCTTCCTCCTCTAGTTGATGCAACCTCTGCACCTTGACCTTGTCTTCCACCACCACCACCACGCATTCTAGCAACACGTGAAACACCTTGACCTGTTGGTGGATCATTAGAGTCTGCCACTACATCCATACCGGCATTTGGTTTTCTTCCTTGTGGTTGAAATTTATGTGATGTTAAATTAGTGAATGCTTTATGAATTAAATCTCTTCTAAACGGTGTTGCAAATATTTGTGGGAGTTCTATTTCGCCATCTTTTGTTCCAGTTGTTGTGTATACTGACGCTTTCATTAGATAACTACCTCTAAAATATTTGGTTTAGTAATTTTTGCTGGTGCATTCCTGATTTGACTCCTAAGTTTAATTAATCTTCTATATGTTCCAGGAACTGAACCCTTTAAAATAATGAAATCTCCTTTAACTAATCCGAAGTGCTTGTATCCGCCATCGGGGTTAATTTTGATTTCACTGTTATCTGTATTTCCCATCACCATGATTCTTTTATCATATTCTGTTCTTTGATGGAATCCCATTTGTCCTGCTCTTGGTACTGTATACATGACACTTTGTGGAGATATTGGACCAAGTGAACCAACCTCTCTTACTGTCTTTCTTGATTTATGTTGTTTCTTTTTTACACCCCACCTTTGAATTACACCTTGCCATCCTTTACCTTTAGTAATTGCTGCTACATCAACTGTTGTGCCAGTTTCAAAAATCTGATCAATTTTGATTTCTTTTCCAAGTAATTCTTTTACATGAGTGAATTGTTTTTGAATATTTCCACCACTTACTAAAGCTTCAAAAATATATGGTTTTTTCTGTGCTAATCCTGCTGCGCGTGGTGATACTGCAACTATTGCAAATATCTCTTTAATTTTGCTCAATCTTTTTTCTGCATTTTCAATTGAACCTTCTATGTTTTTAATTGTAATTTCTTTTGCAATGTTTTTTGGAATATCTTCTGCATAGACATTAAATTCTGCATGTGCACCGTAATGGTCTTTTGAATATCCTCTTACTCCTAAAATTAGTACAGGTGGTGTTACTAAGACAGTACCTAGACTCACAAGTTGTTTTCCTGCATTAGGTACTTTGTCACGATCATCAATGGTTACCAATTGAACACATCCTGCTTTGAATCCACAATGTGCTAAAATTTTTGGCTCTTCTACATCTAGTTTTGGCCATGATCTAATTCTTGCTTCCATACTCTTTGCACGTATTCTAGGAGAATATGCAAGACTTCCTCTACGTGGTTGATGATATTTTCTAGCACCCATGAATAAAATCGAACACCGATTTCCCTCTATTAAACTATGTGAGACATCGTTAACCTCTAAAAAAATACTAGTTAACCATCTATCTCTAATTTATCAAGGATTTGTAAATTCTGAAATTGAATCCCAAATTGTTATTGCACCAAGGATGATTCCAAAAACACCAAGACCAATAGCAAATAGTAGGAAATTTTTTTTTTCTTGCATATTATGATGTATTTTGAGCATTAATAATTGCTAATGTTCCAAGTAAAGCTTCTTCTAAACGAACAGTTTCAGTAGCCTGATTGGGGAAAAAATTTAATGTTTTTGCGTTTTGTATGTTTCTCATTTTCCCTCCAATAATTTCATGGACTCCTTTCTCAGGAGATCCAAATACTATCAGTACTGGTTGATCTGACTTTGTATATTTGGCAATCTGTTCCTTCGTTGCAGTTTTTCCTTTTCTAGATGTGATTATTATACTTCCTTTCCAATCTGCTAAAATGGAATATAGGTTTGATCTCTCTTTAACTACATACCCCCAATATTTTGGAGCTTCATTCCTGTCAATTTCTTTTACTGATAATTTGGGATATCCTTCTTTGAATTGCAATGTAACTCTTTTTCCAATTGGAGTTTTGCCAAAAAATGGTATGAGTTGATTAATTCCAACATCAACAAATTTTTTCCCTTTTATGCTTATCACAATTCCTTCTCTAACATCTCCTGCGATAATTTTTTTTGGATTTGCTGGAGTGATATGGCTAGGAATTTTTAGTGGATGTAATACTCCTGCAAATTTTAAATCATTCATCTTTGTAAATAATCGTCTTCTCAAAAATTGTGGCGTTTCTAAATATTTTAAAATCATAACCATTAAACTTCCATCATTTTTGTTACTCCCTTCTTGATACACATAGATTGTATCGATTTTAAAAATTGCACAAGATCTAGCAAGAACTGAAATTTTTCTTGTCTTATCTATCTTTAGTGATTCATCTGATAATGCAGAATCAGGAATAGCTACAGATAATTTCAATGTAATTTAATCTCCTTAAACACTCCACGATTATTTTTTATCGTGTGGGTATTTTTCTTGCGCAGATTTTGCATATTTTATAATCTGTTCATTTGGAACTAATTCATACAAACCTGTTTCTATTTTGATATGTGCCATTCGGATATGGCTTGTTCCTTCTTTATCCTCACTTGAAAGATAAATTCCACCAGCAGCTAATATTCCAGCATCATCCAATGAAAGATCATTTTTATAATTTTTTTCTAAAAAGTCAGTCACTTGATCAGAGCCCGAACCGATTGCTATGGCATTATATGAAATGTATGTTCCACTAGGATCAGTTAGATACAATTGGGGTGTTTTGTTTATGACTCCCCCAAGAATTAATGCTACACCATAAGGTCTCACTCCAGCATATTGTGTGTATTGTTGGCATTGATCAGCTAAGTGCTTTGCAATTGTTTCAACTTCAACTGGTTCATCATAAATCATTTTGTTACTTTGAGAAAAGAATCGTGCATTGTCTACTTGACTCCTTGCATCTGGTATGTATCCTGCTGCTGCAACTCCAACATGATCATCAATTTGGAAAATCTTTTGAGCATTATCTGAGATTTGTAATTTTCTTGGTTTCTCTTCAACTGCTATTACAATTCCTTCTTTACATTTGATCCCTACTGCAATCGTTCCTCTTCTAACTGTCTCTATTGCATACTCAACTTGGTATAGTCTCCCATCTGGTGAGAATACAGTAATTGCTCTATCGTAACCTTGTTGTGCAGGAAGCATGTGATTCCAATGCTTTGAAAGTTTAATTTAAGTCTAGCCTATCAAACTTGCTATGAGATTCGAAATTCAATTTTCAGGACATGAAAATATCAGATCAAATCATCAAAAAACTATAGAGATTACAAAAAAGTCTCATTTGACCCCTCAAGGTGATTGTATCGTAGGTGTGAATGCTAGCGCAAGCTGTTTTGATTTGCCTCAAGTATTGAAAGACAAACTTAAAAACTCTGATTCAAAAATAACCTTTTCAATTTCTGTGCAAAACCATGAATTTATCATAGAAGGTAATGGACATCAAGATCTTATTCTTACACATGAAGAAGATATCGTAATTAGAAAAAGTGATTTTATATGTCCTAGAACTTTGGCAGTTAAATGTGATAAAGCATCTGATCTATTACCACGAAGTATGGTTACATTATTACGTGATCCTGATACTAGGGGTATTTTTAGTATCATTGTTGATTAACAATGTGACAATTTTATAGATCTTTGATGTTGGTATATCTTATGGGGTTTAAAACTAATATTTTTATTTTAATTCCTTTGGTGCTATTTGCGGTTGTAATATTTGGGTTTGGAATGTATAATACACTATGTAAAAATGTAAACATCCCTTTACCCTGTTGAAATTGTTCAAATCATTTCTAGTAATTACCTATTTTAGTTAATTCTGATTTAGCATGAATCTCTTAAAGTATGTCTGATTAAGTTATTCATGATAAAATCTACCATAGAACTACCTGTTTCTAAATCGCCTACTGATACCGAACTGAAAAAACTAAAAGAATATTTTAAAGAGATGCCAATCGAAGATATTCTTTCTGGATTAAAATTTGCTAAAAACAGATGGTCAGCAAAAGATGCTGGAACTCTCAAAGTAGGTAGAAAAAGCATCATTCAAAAAGAAGTTCATTCTGTTACTGCTGAGCAAGCTCAGTGGAGATTAAAAAACTGGAAGATGATGATTGCAAATTATCGTCGTCGTGGGTATAGCTACCCTACAATTTCAAGAATAAAGAAAATTTTAATTCAAAAAAGCAAAAATAAATTCAAATCTATTTGATGATGATAATGCCTTTCATATCATTTCTAGATTAAAACATCTGTTCTTCTTTCAACTATTTGATGTTTGAGTGAATCTGGAACATCCGGAATTGTTGATTTTGTACGACCTGCAATTACACCATGTGCTTCTTCAAGAATTGCTAATGTGTCTGCATTGGTAGTACTTCCTATGTCCAGACTCTCTCCCATATCCATTGATGAGCCAGTCATCACATCTCCCAGTATTTGTGATAAATCTTGCATTGATGCGTTTGCTTCTGGCATGATGCCATTTAATGATGGGCTTAATCCCTTGATAATTGACATGCATGGGCTAAGTGTTACTACAACATCTCCCAATTCAGAAACCGTATCTAATCTTAGTTTAACTTGTTCCATTGATAATTTTGCACCACTTACCATGTTCTTCATTTTTCTAACTTGAGATAATTCACCTGCATAAGCTTGTGCATAACTTGGTTTATTGTTTCTTTGAGCATTTACAATCTTTTCAAAGATTGTATCATGTTTTTTCTTTAATTTTTCATCAATTACTTCTAATTTTGAAATTTGAAATTGTAATTTTTTTTGCGCAAAATCAATTTTGTTTTTAAGTGGTTCATCGGGTCTTACCTTGCCCATTACTCTCTGTGCTATACTTTCTCCTTCTGCTTTATTCCAAGAATTACTGATCATACCTTAACTTCCTCAAACTTGATTGATTTTTTTGTTTTAAACTGATTTGTCACTTCAAGTTGTGTAACTCCAGTTACACAAGTGCGTGGTTACACTAACCAAAGGTAAATGTAAATATTTGGAATCCTTTACCTGACACTTTGATTTCTATTATATGTGATGAACTATTTTCATTACTTATGATGTTATACAATCCTGCTTTGGATACTTTGAGTGTGCCGTCTGATGAGATGTCTCTTCCAGCATATTTTGCAGGTAGTATTTGCCCATCTAAAAATATCTCTAGTTCTGCATTATTCTCAGTTACGATGTTTACTTCTTTTGCATTGTAAAGTAATTTTATAGAACCTGTATCTGAATCTAATTTCATACTGTCTTCATAATTTTTCCAATATCCTATTGGATAGAATTTATGTAACTCTATGTTTGTTGGTTCTGAATATGAAATAGTTTTTTCAGGGTGGAACCCTTCTTCACTTCCTAGTTGATTTCTATTCTGTGCAAATTTATATCCAAAATACAATTCGGGTGTTCTGAACATCGAATGTTCAAACTCTTTGATATCCACAAGTGATTGGCTAGTTGTTGTTTGAATTCCTAATGATGCTGCTCTTTCTTCTAAAAGATTCTGAATAACTTTCTCCGTTTCTTTATATCCTCCCTCTCCAATATGATCATATCTTAGATATCCTTCATGATCGGCAATGTATTTTCTTGGCCAATATCTATTTTCAAATGCTTTCCATGTTTTCATGTCATTATCTAATACTATGGGATAACTAATCCCGTATTTTGCAATTGCCATCTTCACATTTTCAGGATCTTTTTCAAATTCAAATTCAGGTGAATGAACTCCTATGATTAATAATCCCTGATCTAAATATTTTGCATTCCATTCAGTAATGTATGGAAGTGTTCTGATACAATTTATGCAGCTGTAAGTCCAAAAATCATAAAGAATAACCTTGCCTTTGATCTCTTTTGATAATTCTTCAGGAGTAGTATTTAGATAGTATGCTATTCCAACCAAATCAGGTGCCATTTTAAATCCAGATTTATTGATTTTCTCAAATGAGTTCATTTCAAATGATTTGTCTGATGATTGTGTATGCATGTCGAGTGTGGACAACACAATGCTAATTGTGCTTATACCTATGACGATTATTATTGTTAAGATTAACGCTGTCTTAATTTCTGTTTTCATTTAATCACCCTAAGAGTAACAATTCGTTAAGAAGTGGAAAATTTGCTATATATGCTAATTGATTTGTAAAAACCAAAATTCCTAAAATTATGATGAATGATCCTAAAAATACATTGTAATATCTGAGATGTTTACTCATAGAACGAATAATTTTAGTCGCCCTTGAATAAAACACTCCCATCAAGATAAATGGAATTCCTAACCCTAATGAATATGCTAATAATAAATTAAAAGCAATAGATGGAGTTGTTGCTGCAAGTGTAAGTATAGTTCCTAAAATTGGACCTACACATGGTGTCCAACCCACAGCAAAAGCCAAACCAAAAACAAATGACATTGGGTAACTTGCACTTGATCTTTTTGGAATAATTTTTTTTTCCATGTTTAGCTTATTGAACTTCATTGAAAGTAGAAGAAAAATTCCAAATCCTATGATTATCACTCCGCCAATTTGATTTAACCCACCTACTAATTCACTTGCTGATGTTGCAAGAACACTGTTGATAATTACACCTAATGTCGAAAATATTACTGAAAATCCCAAAACAAAAAATACTGAATTTAAAATAATGTTGGTCCTGTTGATAGATAGTGTATTGGAGCCTCTGTTTTGGCTTAACTCTGATAATGTAGTACCAGAAATATATGCTAAAAATGCTGGAATCATTGGTAAAATACATGGTGCAACAAATGATCCCATTCCTGCTATTACTGCAACTGCAAGCGTGATCTCTACCATGAATTAAAAATGCAATTTTTACTTTAAAGGATTATTCCATATTGTTCTCATGATATAATACACTCCCTTTTTAACTGGGATTTTGGAATTTTTAACATGAACAAACGTTTCATAATCGTCGGAATAGTTTTAGGTATTGTAATTACTTTAGCCGTAATTATTGGCTCGCCAGCATTAGGTGGCTTTGATTCAATGCGTTAATTACATGAATTTCTTATATGCCTTATCTAAAATATTAAGCGTTTTTTCAATATCTGGATATGATAGCCATGCAGTAACTGAAATTCGTAATCTGGCTTGATTTTTTGGAACTGTAGGGTATCTGATTGGTTGTACAAATAATCCATTATTAAATAATAAATCTCCGAACTTCATTGCTGCTTTCTCATTCCCAATTATGATTGGTATGATATGCGTCTTGGAGTTTATCTCATACCCAATCTGTTTTAGTCCTTTAGAAAGATGGGTGATATTATTTTCCAATTTTTTTTTATATTTTTCTCTATTTGATTCAAATCTTTTTAGAGAATACGCCACCAAGAATGAAGGGAGTGCAGATGTGTAAATAAATGATCTTGATTTGTTTATGCATAAATCAATTACGTTATTCTGTGATGCAACATATCCTCCAAATGATCCTAAACCCTTACTAAGACTGCTAATATACAAATCAATTTTTTTTGCAATACCGAAATGATTTGGAGTCCCACTTCCATCTTTTCCTACCACAAAATCCCCATGTGCATCATCTACAATAGTAATCGCATTTGCTTTTTCCGATATCTCTACAATTTGCTTCAGTGAAGCAAAATCCCCATCCATACTGAATACTCCCTCTGTAATTACAAATTTGTTCTTTCCATTTTGTTTTATTTTATTTTTTAAATCATCCATATCATTATGTTTGTAAATCAAAACTTTAGCATCTGATAATTTGCATGATTCTATGATGCTTGCATGATTTAATTCGTCACTTAGAATTAAATCTCCTTTTTTTGCAATGGCGGAAATTGCTCCCAGATTTGCCATGTAGCCTGTAGGGTAAACCAAACTGCTTTTTTGCGATTTATGTTTTGCAAGAATATCTTCTAATTTTTTGTATGATTCATCATTTCCAGATACAAGTCTTGAACTTGATTGAAGTTGTTTGATTTGTATTTTTGTTGTTGGTATTCCTAGATAGTCATTAGAGCATAAATTGAGAAGTTTTTTATTATTAATTGTAATATTAGCTCCATCTGCATACCCATATCGTAATTTTCTGTATAGGTTATTTTGTTTTATTCTTTCTAATTCTGCATCAATAAACTGCAGTTTATGTTTCAAGACCAATTTTTTTAATCATTTCTAAGTCTCTCTCAGCCTCGTTTCCCCCCATTGTTAGATACCCTGCAGTGATAATTCCGTTTGCACCGCTTTGTAGCAATTCTTCTCCTGAATCATCCAGATTTGTTTCTCTTCCACCAGAAATCTTGATCACTGATTCTGGTAAGAGAAATCGGATTACAGAAAATATTCTAATGATTTCTGAATTAGGAAGTTCTGTTTGCAATTCAAGAGGGGTCCCTGGAACTGGAACTAGTATGTTTATTGTTACCTCCTCTGGATATATTCTAGCTAATTCTAATGTTAATTCTAATCTCTGTTTTCTTGTTTCTCCAAGACCTATTATCCCACCAGTACATAATTCAAGTCCTGCATTTCTTGCGATTTCTAATGTTTTTAACCTATCTTCATATGTATGTGTTGTACATATTTCTGAGAATTTAGATTTTGAAGTTTCTAGATTGTGGTTGTATCTTTTTACATTAAGATCTTTTAGTTTTGTAGCTTGTTCTTTAGTTAAAAAACCTAAACTACACTCAACACTAATTCCAACTTTTTTGTTGATCTCATTAATAATATTACAAACTTTATCAAAATCTCTTGCAGAAGGTTCTCTCCATGCAGCTACAAGACAATATGATTCTGCCCCTTGTTCTTTTGCACTTTGAGCTTTAGCCACTACTTCTTCTGGAGATGGCAACTGGTATGTTTCAATTCCTGTATCAAAAAACGCTGATTGTCCACAAAAAGTACAATCCTCACTACAAGCATTTTTTTTAATATTGTTTAATTGCTCTACATCTACTTTGTTTCCGTTAAAATCTCGGGTAATCTTGTTTGCGCATTGTGCTAAATATTTTAAATCATCATTTGGAATATTAAATAATTTGTCTGCTTCGTCGGCTGATATTTGTATTCCTGAAAATACTTTTTCCTGACACTCTTTGATGAATTTCTTGCTCATAACTAGATGATCTTATATTCCATTTATAACAATACTGGAAAATCTAATCCTGTATGTATAGTGGATCAACACTCAGATAAAATGGTGTTTTGCAGCCTGAATAGTCTTTATTGTATTGTTTAGCAGTAAGTCTAGATCTTTTTCTGAAATTGCAAGTGGTGGTACAAGCATGACTATATTTCCAAGAGTTCTAAGATAGATTTTATTCTTTTTTCCTTCCTCAAAAAATATCTTATTGATTGATTTTATTGATTGGATTGGTGTTTTTTTAGTTTTATTTGATACTAGTTCTATTCCCATTAACATTCCTTTATGTCTGATGTCCCCTACAATATCAATATCTAAGATCTGTGTGTAGTATTTCTCAAAAATTCTTGCAGTTTTCTGAATTTTTTTAATAAGATGATTCTTTTGATACATTTCGATGTTTTTGTTTGCAACTGCAGCTGCTATCGGGTTTCCTGTATAGGTATGACCATGAAACAAATGTTTCCAATCATTAAATTTCCCCAAAAATGAGTTATAGATTTTCTTATTTGTCAGAGTTGCAGCCATTGTTAGATATCCTCCTGTCAACATCTTTCCATATGCTACAATGTCTGGAATACTTTTTTGCTCCTCATACTGTAGCATGGAGCCCATCCTGCCAAATCCTGTTGCAATTTCATCTAAAACCAATAATACTTCATGTTTTTTACATAATTGGCTTATTTTTCTTTGAAATCCTTTTGGATAAATAATCACTCCGCCCGCAACTTGTGCACCACTCTCCATCACAAAAGCTGCAATGTTGTTATTTTTTGATAATCTATTTTCAATTTTTTCTAAACAATAATTCTGGTAATCTAAAAATGTAAATCCTTTTGGAATTCGGTATTTGTTTGGCACTGGAAATTGTATTGTTGAAAATAATTGCTTTTTGAATTTACTGAAAAATTTGGGAACATACCCTACCGACATTGCACCAAATGTATCTCCATGATATCCGTTTGTTATTGTAGCAATTTCTGTTTTCTTTTTCTCTCCTATGTTTTTCCAATACTGTAATGCAAGTTTTATGGAAATCTCCATTGCAGATGAACCGTTATCTGAATAAAATACTTTATTCATTCCTGGTGAGATTTTAATCAAATTAACTGCTAATTTTTCTGAAGGCTCATTTGTAAGATTGAACATTGATGAATGCTGTAGTTTTCTGCTTTGACTTCTAATCATATTTACTAATTCTGGATTTGAATGTCCCCAGACATTACACCACATTGATCCTACTGCATCAATCATCTTATTGCCTTTAGAATCAGTTAACCATACCCCTTTTCCACTTTTTATTTGTGTAAATGAATCCCATTCACTCATCTGTGTATTTGGATGCCAAACAAAACTAGTATTCTTCAACTGGTAATAGTGATGTACTTGTTCTTAATAATTAAACGATTGATTTAGAGATATTCTCTTTTTCTTCTATAAGCCCCACATTTATGACATGGTTTTTTTTTCTGACCTTTAAGAGTTAATTCCAAAGGTGTTCCACAATCAAGACATGACTCTGTTGGATTTATTGACATGGTTTTTCTGAAATTATGTAAACTTAAGCGTATTGGTATGTTTGCTGTTGTTTTTGATATTTTTAGTCTATTTTTATTACATCTGTTACCGAGTTTGAATTTTTTTACTAATTTTTTAGATTATATTTACAATATTTCTATTTTTTGAACATATAATGGACATACAGATAATTTAAAATCTATACTTTTGGCAAATTCCCTGTCTTATCTAAATTTGATTTACAAACTTTACAATATAATCTAATTTCGGCTGATGGAAATTCTGCCCCACAGTTCTTACAAGTATAAAATTCTGTTTTTTCCACAACCTTATTTGATAGTTTTATGAACTTAAGCATATTGCTAATCTCCAAACTCAAATATGGTTTTGAGTTTACAACTAGACATGTTATAAATTATATAAAATATGATACATGTGTGACTGATTACAAAGTAAAAAATCTAAAAGTTTGTAGTCGATACTTTTGAAATTCTTATAATAATTGTATTACGAAATATGTTTATTCAATTCTATTTTAAATATAAATCTGAACTTTTTCAAATATGTCTAATCATTCAAGTTAGAAAGTATTCTTTCAAGATCTTGTTTTTCATATCTAAGACTTTTTACAGTAATCCCTTCTTGTAATGTTAGAGCAAATTTTTCCAACATTGATTTATTTTTTTCAGAAATCTCAGATGCATGAATAGCTTCATTTAGGTTATTTGTTTGATTAAAGAGATTTTTTGAATTTACCTGTTCTGAATTTCCCTCCAAAGAGATTAGCATAGTTAACTCCTTTTTGATCTCATTTAGAATCTTGGTTATGGTATTAAGATTTGTAGACATACAATATTAGTCATTTACTTGTTAATTAACCTAAAACAAATCAGAATTATCACATATAAAATGAAATTCTTACTCATAACCCGTTTATGGGTTTACTTGAATAACAAGATTAATCAATCGCAAATTAAGAAGCAATTTACTGAAATCTCTATTCATATCTGGCACTGATACTGATGTTGGAAAAACATATGTTACTGCAGGCTTAGCAGTCACACTTCGAAGAATGGGAGTTGATATAGGTGTAATGAAACCATTTGCTGCAGGCAAGGCACAAAAAAAAGGTTTCAAGTCTGAGGATGTAGAAATTCTTGCAAATGCTGCACAGGTAAATGATTCTGAAAAATTGTTAAACCCACAATTTTTCCCAATTGCAGCATCACCATACACTGCTTGGATGAATCTTAAGATAAAACCTAGAATCAATTTCACTCTTTCGAGTTTCAAAACTCTTTCAAAAATACATTCTATGATGTTAGTTGAAGGAATAGGTGGTATTATGACTCCTATTCTTAAAAATTATTTTGTTATTGATTTGATCAAAGATATGAAAATCCCAGCAGTTCTTGTAACTCGTACCAAAGTTGGCACAGTTAATCATACTATAATGACTGTACAAATGTGTCAAAAATACAAAATTCCTCTTAAAGGGATAATCATCAATGATTTTGATTCTGATGGATATAAAATCCGAGAACTTACTCGCGATTTGAAATCACTGACACGGTTACCAATTTTAGGCTCAATCCCGTTTATCAAAGACATGAGTGATGAATCCATGTACCGTGTGTTCAAAAAAAATCTAAATCTAAAACTGTTTTTATAATAATTTGTCTATACTCTTAAAATTTTAAATTTATTTGCTCCACCTACATTTGTAAATTGGGCAATTTCAAATATAATTTTTGAAAATGTATTGTTTTTTTTAGATAAGATAAAGGATTTCTTTCCAACTGGAATATTTTTAGATAATACTAACCAAATGTTTTCTTTTTCAGGTTGAATCTTTTCCATTTGAGTAATTTTTTGATTAATTACTTGAATGTCTGACGTTTTGGGTATGCAAATTAAAAGTGTTCTTTTTGGATCTTTTTCTAATGTTTTCAAATCTGGAACAATAATATCAATTTCAACTCCATTATGATTTATCTTTCTTTGACTTGCAATTAGAGACTCAGTAAGAAGATAATGTAATAATCCTGTCGCTAACATTCCTATGCTTTTATCTTTTTCATCCATTGAAATTATTTGATCATAACAATTAGATGTGATTTCTTCAATTATCTCGTCAAACTTTTTGTCTGCTCTTAGTTTAGGAATTGTCTGTGAATTTTTTATATATTCAAACAAATGATCTTTGATTGGATTTATCTCTTCTTCCATCCGTTACTTTTCTTAATTTTTTGATATGATAATGTTTCGCCATACAAAACGCTTAAGTTGATATAACAATTTCAATTATGTATTATGAAAATAACTGTACAAGAAGGTTGGAGTGGAAAAAGCAAAATGGCAATTGTAGCTATGACGGTAAGTTTGCTTACCATTATGGCAATTATTTTATTTGACTAATCTTTTTTGATTTTCAGTCTTTTCTTAAATTAAGATTTTATTGACATTAATCGTGTCTAATCTTTCGTTACTGATGATTCTTTTCTAGATGTGAACAATATCACATCGTCTTGATTTAAAATAAAAAATAATTATCATTCAACATTATTGATAGTAAATCTACAATGACTGCATGAATCATGGTCTTTTACAGAATAGGTTAAACCACAGTTTGCACAAACAACAAAATCCGCCATGCCATCTAGGTTAATTCATACTATATGTATGATTGGTATGTATTGACACAATGTGATTTTTTTTAAGAATTGCAATCTATTGTAATATTGAGAAATTTCTTTGATTAATCATTTGAATATGTGCTATGTATTCAAGGCTATAAGATATTTTTTGAGTTAATATCAGATTTTGTTCTAGTATAGTGTATCATAATAATCTTAGATTAAAAAACACCTGAAAATGTTTATAATGATTTCTTGGAATCAAAAAATTTGAGAACTACACTATTCGTTAAAGATGTATCGTCTTTCGCCTCTAGTTTCAGTTTTGGTCTGTACATCTACTAGAACAAATTCTTTTTTTGAATGTAACATTGATTCTTCAGGTGAAAGTTTGTTCTCGTGTAATTCTTCATACTCATCCCACGTAAGTTTTCTTCTTTTTCCTATCTCTATTTCTAAATTCATATTCTTTACCATTTGTTCGTACTCTGCTTGGATCACTCCGCTAAATACCATTGCACTGCTTCCACTACCATATGATCCAAACCCAACTCTTTTTCCTGCCAAATCAATTCCTTTTTGATATTCAAATTCCAAACTACTTCTAAATCCTAAATATAATGATGCAGTATACAGATTACCAATCATACTTGATGCAATAAGCGAACTTGAGAGTTTTGATTCATAAACTTCTTGGTATTCTTTAGTTTTAGTAAAAAGTTTTGTAAACTCATGATCTTTTGCCATAAATTCTTCGTCTGCTAAAACAGACTCAATTGTTCCACGTGGATCTTTAGGCTTAGGTTCATCCATTCCTATGCTCTCCAAAATTTTTTTCCATCGTGGAAGCTGTCTCCATTCATGTCTCACAAGATATGCTAATGCTTTTTTACCCATGTTACTGTATGGTAGGTGCATGTTGATGTAATCCATATGATCTAAAATTGTTTCATCGGATTTTAATTTGATTAGTCCTGATGAAATTACTTTTTTCTTGTATGATTCAAGTGCTTTTCTTACTTGAATCATATATAATAAATTTGAATATTGTCCATGAACTATCGGTGTCTCTTTTCCAAATGGTCTGTAAAAATCATATTCATCTTTAATTGATGTAGCTGTAACTTTAGGATCAAATGCTAATAATCTTGGGTCATCATTAAGCAACATTGCAACTGAACCTGCGCCTTGTGTCATTTCACCGCTAGAACCCAGGTCATATTTTGCAATATCTGATACAACTACTAGAGCATGTTGTCCTTCAGCTTCTCCAGCTCTAATCCAGTTTGCATTATCATATAATGCATATGAACCACTAACACAAGCAAATTTGGTTTCAACTCCCCCGCAGTGCTCAAATGCACCCTGACCATATACTTGCTCTAACATTCCAATAACGTATGAGTTCATTGCTTTTGACTCATCAAACGCAGATTCAGTCGACACGTATAACCGCCCAATGTCGTCTGGAGACAATTTATTTTTCTGCATAATTGTTAAACATGCATTGGCTGCTAGACATGCAGGATCTTGATTCGCATCTACAATTGCCATTTGAGATATTCCTAGACCCTTTTGTAATTTGATTGGATCTAAACCTCGTGCATTGGCAAAATCTGCTGCATCAATATACAATCGTGGTATGTATATCGCAATGTCATCTATTCCAGCTGCCATAAGCTTGCCTGAAATATTTCACTAATAAGGATATTGTGTAAATTCTAACTATCTAGGAATAAAATTTTAGTACTTTTTTTATGCTTTAAGTAGGTTTTTGATCGGTATTTATTATTTTTTTAATTCCGCTTCAAAAATATTCTCAAATACTTCAAATGGTTGGGCTCCAAAAATTTTTGTTGTTTTTCCATCTGGACCAATAATGAAAAATGCCGGCGTTCCAGTCAATCCAAGAGATTTTGCATCGTTATTACTTGCCAAAATTACTTGTGAGTGATTTGCACCAACCATGCACTCCGTCCATTCATTCATGTCTAATCCGATCTCTTGTGCAAACTTTGCAAGATTTTCAGATGATGCCCATCCATTATTCTCACCAGTCCAATTTGTATACAAAATATCATGATATTCCCAAAATAACTTCTGATCATTAGCACAATGTGTTCCATGTGATGCATTAATTGAATCTGGACCTATGATGTTAAAGTCTTTGAATATCATTCTAACTTTTCCAGTTTCAATATAATTTTTTAAAATACTGTCTTCAGTTGAATGGAAGAATACATTACAAAAATGACATTGATAATCCCCAAATTCAACTAGGGTTACAGGTGCATTTGGATTGCCAAGTATTGGTGAACCGTTATCTAAGAATGTATTCATTGTGATTTTTGGAGGTCCAGCTTCTTGAATAGTTGGAGTCTGTTCAATTGTCAACTCCTGCTGATTTGTAATTTCTTGAAATCCAAAAAATGCAATGATGATTACTAATGATGCAATTCCTGCGCCTATTCCAAGAGAAGGTGCATGTATCAATACTTTGTAAAATTATTTAATACATTTAGTCTTTTGTGATGTTCTGGTGATTTCTCATTATTTGGTATTTTATCAATACTAAATACCCGTATATTTTTTAGATTTTAAAACTTTATTCTATACTATGACCATACCAGTGAGATTCATCTTTTTGGATTATCTCGAGTAAGATATTTTATTGGGCAGTTTTTATTCATTTCTACTTGTATTAATGAAAAACTTGTTCATTTCTGATATTACTTGGATGACTACCTTGATAGCATATCCAATTTTTAATTACAATTATTGAATTTTTTTTGTCATCGGACATATGTTTGAACGTGTACTAATGTTGATTTTGGATATACTTGTAAAATACAGGTCATTGATATGATACACTTGAGTCTATACCGTACAAGTAGTATCGTAATAGAAATAATTGTAACCTAGCAATTTTTTAATTTAACAAACTAAGATCTGAATCTAATCCTATGATACGCACTAATAAAAAAGTCATCACATCACGTTTTTGTTTATAATTACTATAGAGTATGTGTATAATTTCTTGCTTATTATAGATGATTTCCAATAACGCTTATTCAGAATCTAAATAAATAGGTGAAATATATGAAATCTATGAAAAAAGTTTTTGTTAATGGGTATGGCTCTATAGGCAGTAGGATCACCGCATTTCTCAAAGATGATCCTGAAATCACGGTAGTTGGAATTGGTAAGTATTCACCAGATGAAAAAGTAGAAACTGCTATTTCTAGAGGTCTTAAGGTATACGTTCCCGAAAAAAAATTGGGCGATTTTTCAAATTATGATATTTCTGGAACTATTGAATCTGTACTTGATGACTGCGATTTGGTAATTGATGCCGCACCTGGAGGGCACGGATACAAAAATAAAAAAAGTCTTTATGAGCCAAAAAACATTCCTGCAATATATCAGGGTGGAGAATCCACTATGGGTTCAGAGGCGGTTTCAGATTTACTGTTTAACTCCAGAGCAAATTACGACCAAGCAATAGGCAAAAATCACGTCATGCAAGGAAGTTGTAATGTAACTGGAATGGGCAGAATTTTAGAGCCACTACGCGACAAGTTTGGTGACAAATTAATTCGATTCGATGTTACTCTTGTTAGAAGATGGGCAGATATTGAACAAACTGAAAAAAAGATCACAGACACTATAGAAATGACAGAATCACCGCATCATGGTGATGATGTAAAATTGTATTTTGGAAAAGATGCGCCACTTTATGTACGCGCAATTAAAGTGCCTACAAGACAAATGCATTTGCATATTATGGATATTCGATTCAAGGATGTTGCCCCTAAACCTTCTGAAATTCATGATATTTTTACAAATGAATTTGGAGTAGCTACTTTGTGGACTGCAAAGAGCACTAAAGATGTAAGAGATTGTGCTCAAAACATGGGCTTTAATTTTACAGATACTAACATGATTCACATTCACGCAAACATGACTACATCTATTGGAGACACGGTCCAAATGATGTATTCTGATGATCAAACAGGAATTGTAATCCCTGAAAACCACATGCTTATGCAAGCAATGTTGTTTGAAAAATCGTACAAAGAATCATTTACTCATACTGAATCTATTTTTCATATGAATGAAAAAAAGCAAAAGTTACAAGAGTTCTTTGCTAAAAAATAATTTTAATCATAATATTAATCGATAAGATTTTTTTATTGTTGATAGTTTTCTTTTCTATATGTTTCCAGTGTATAATTTACTAGTCTTATAATCCACGAACTTCTTGAACTGCCTTTCTGATACTTTATCATGATATGTATAAGGTATGAATGGATTAATTGGTTTTTTATTTTAGTACTTCAATTTATATCAGGAATTTTCCACTCTTCAAAGTTCAACTCAACGTTTCTAGCATATTGTTCCACAATGGGTTTCTCATTTAGTAACGTATGAGACATTGAAAAAGAATCAAAACAAGGCCCTAAAAGTAATGCATCGCAAGATGCATAAGTATTAGGAATACCCAAGGATAAAATAATTACAGTGATGATGATGAGTGAAAGTATAGTTTTCATTTTCTAATTTTCCCATATTCAAGTTTTGAAATATCTGTGATAAAAAATCTTCAATCAAATGACAAATACGACCATCATCAATTTTGACATAATGTTCTACATCTGATGTCTCATAGTAAAAACAGGCGAAATCTTTATCATGACGTTGAACTGTTTTCCAGACGGGATTTTTAATGCATGCACATTCCAGTATTAAGCAAATTTGTAATGCAATTATATCGTTGATTTTAACTAGACTGTAACCAAATACTGGACTCCACCCAATCTATCTCCCACAATCAGGAAATTGTCTTAAATTCTATCTTTGTAGGTTGCACCCCTAACAAGATAATTTTTACCATATGTGGAATTGACTTTTACATCAAATCCAATACAAGTTTTTGATGAATGTCTAATGCCATTCCAGTCAATTACTCCTTGTGAAATATCGGATACTCTTGAATCTTCTGAGATGATTTATTATGACACCCTGATTGTTCATCTGTTTATTTTTGTTCTGATTCTTCAAATATGTTTGATAATGGAAAAATACAATATATGGTGTTGCTAATATTTAGAACATAATATGACAGTTTTAAGTACAAAACATATACAAGAACTAGAAACAGCCTGTCAAGAATTATCCAAAGAGGACCAAGTAAGACATGTTGGAGTGATTAATTCATTAGGAAATCTTGTGGCTGGAGGTTTCAAAAAAGGTATTACCCGTTACTGGATGATGGAAATATGGACATGTTGTACATGCAGATGCAATTAGACTTTAAGATGAGAAAGGAACTTGATGATCTGCTAGGATCCGTGGATTATATTGCATCTAGAAGAACAAAAAATTTGGTTATCAGCGTACCTATAGGAGAAAACTTGGTTTTGATAACTGCAGAGCCTGGTGCTGATGATAAATCAATTATTAAAAAGGCAGAAGAATTATTTGATGAAATTACAATATCTACGATTTAGAACTCTCTGGGTTCCATCTTTTTCTGCTTAGATCTATTCTGAGTTTATTTTTATGGATTTATTGTGGAAGAACACATGATTTTATTCAGTCTTCAGTTAGCAGTCATCTTTGTTAGATATGACTCTAGTGTGGGATCTTTGTTTCCATTCTGCAATAGAGATTAAATTCTCAAAATAATAGATGTTTTTATATTTATTTGATATTTTTACTCTATGTTTTCCTAAAGATATTTTTTTATGTTTTCAAAAATTTGCCATGAATCTTAAAATCCTCATAAATCATAATTTTCACATTTGAATGAGTTTAAAAGTTTCATTATTTGTATCGTATAAAATTATTTGTTAATTCTTTCTATTCTAACTTTTTCTGGAATGTTTTTCCTTACTTCCTCAACTACAATTCTTAAATTGTCAATTTCTAGTTTGTCTCCTTCTTGTGGAATGTCTTGTAATCGTTCATGAAGTAGACCGTTAAGAGTACTATAATCATCACCTTCTGGTAACTCTACTTTAAAAATTTCATTAATTCGTTCTATTTCTATCTCACCATTTGTTTCAATTGTATTTTTATCTATGACATAATGATCATCTTTTGGAGATGCATCTGTTTCGTCTTCGATGTCCCCGATAATCTCCTCGATTAGATCTTCTAAAGTAACTAACCCTTCAACTCCACTATGCTCATCTATAACTATAGCCAAATGTGTTTTTCTTCCCTTCATCTCTTTTAGTAATGAACTCACCATCTTCTCTTGAGATACAAATACTGGTTCTCTTGAAACTTGTTCTAATGTCTTCATTTTATTGTCTGATTCTAATTCTTTTAGAACATCTTTAACATGAATAAATCCAATAATGTCATCATTTGTATCTCCAAAAATAGGGATTCGTGAATGGACATTTTGATTAATTAACGGTAATGCCTCAAACAATAGCATTTTCGCAGGAAGGGTGAACATTTTTGTTCTTGGAGTCATTACAGCTCGAATTACTGTATCATCAAACTCTAATGCACTGTGAACAAGATCACTCTCATCTTTTTCTAGTGCCTTATCTGCTAATCCTTGTTCTACAATACCTTTGATCTCTTCTTCTGTGATTGGAGGTGCATGATAACTACTTCCAGTTAATTTTACCATACTTCTGCTGATAATTTCAAATAATTTTACAAGTGGCCAAAAGATATAGCTAAAAATAAGTAAAACACCTGCAAATCTTAAGCTAATCTTTGTAGCATTTGCATTACAATATGTTTTTGGAGTTATTTCACCAAAAACCAAAATTAAAAATGTCATAATTCCAACTGCAATTCCTAAACCTTCATCTCCAAAAATTCTTAATGCAATACTGGTGGCAAATGCTGATGAACCTACATTGACAAGATTATTTCCAAGATTTACACTGGACATCATCCATCCTGGGTTATGTTTTAATTTGTAGAGTGCTTCAGAACCTTTTATTCTCTGTTTTCTTAACTGATTAACTTTGGAGTTTCTTGTACCAACCAAAGCTACTTCTAAACCGCTAAAGAAACCAGACAACCCAATTAGCACAGATAATATTAAAATTTCAATCCAAAGATCTACCATGATCTTCTCCAAGAAATTTTCTTAACATAAAAATAATTTTTCATTTAGTATTTTTGCACCATCTTTTGGTTGTAATGTTTTTACAAATCTTGAATTTAACTCTTAATGTCTTAAAAATATTTAAAATCAATCATGTCTAAAATCATGACTAAGTTTTTGGAGGAATTGCAAATTTGTTTTGTGGGTTCTGGTGATATTCTACTGGTAATAGGGCATCTTTTTGTCTACCCGTAAGAATTCCTACCACAACCTCATCCTTCTTTATAATACCCTCGTTCATTAATTTCCTAATTCCTGCAACAGATGCTCCTGATGCCATCTCACAATCAAACCCATTCAAACCTACAACAGACATACCATCCAACATTTCTGAATCTGAAACCGTAGTTACAATGCCATTAGTAAAGTCTAATGCGCGTAGACCCTTCAAAATATTGGCAGGTCTGCCGATTTGAATTGCAGTTGCTTTAGTTTTTGGCTTCAAACCTTTTTTATCCAAATGATCATAGTATCTTGAAATTAATTCTGTATTGGGATTTCCTTTATTCCATCTAAGTTTTTCACCTTCAAATGCACCATTATACAAATCAGACAATGTACTTGCACCTTCAGAATTTATGACTGCAATTCTCGGGATTTTTTTAATCCATCCCCATTCATATAATTCTGTTAATGCTTTACCACAACTTGAAATGTTTCCCAAAGCCCCTCCTGGATAAATAATCCAATCTGGTACTTCCCAGTTAAGATACTCTAATGCTCTAAATGGAATTGTTTTCTGTCCTTCAATTCTAAATGGATTAACAGAGTTTACTGTGTATCCTTCATGATTTTGTGCATCATCTAATGATTGTTTTAGTGCATCATCAAAATTCCCATCAACTTGTATTATTTGAGCTCCAAACTGATATGCTTGACTAAGTTTTCCTGGAGCGATTTGTCCTGCAGGGATATACACATCACAGTTTATTCCTTCATTTGCTGCAAACATACCTGCTGATGCCGAAGTATTTCCTGTTGATGCACAAACAATTTTTTTTACTCCAATCATTTTTGCATGTGTAACTGCTGTTGCCATACCGTTATCCTTGAAAGATCCACTTGGATTGTATCCTTCAGGTTGTAACCATAAATTATTATTTGGAATCCCTATAAATCCTGCAACTTTTGACATTTGGTATGGCTTTGATTGCCTTCCTTCTGCACCATCTAATGATACAAGATATCTTGAACACTCTTCAAGATTCTCCGTGTCAATTTGACAAAAATTTAATAATTCTCTAAATCTCCAAACTCCACTTTCATTGAAAATACTACCTTGAGGATTTCTCCTACTGTAAAATACTTCTTTTAGAGTTACTGGAGGTTTATTCTTATATTTTACATCTAATAGATGACCCTTTTCGCATTGTACGTTTGTACTTTCAATCGAATATTCTAACCCACATTGAGGTTCAATACACTTTAGATAAGCATCACCTTGCATTGTCATTATGTCTAATATGTGATAATTTAAAGCAAATGTGCAATTTTTCCACAAGCCATCCTGCTCTTCCTAAACTTTAGATTAGATAAATCATAAAAAAACTTCATGATTACTCATAATGAACATCTTAAAAATATCCTTTCACACGTATTAGTTTCTTATAACAATCTTAAAGAAATTAAAGATAAACCGGGAGATCTTGAAATTATTAAGAAAGAATTGCTAAAAATCAATGGATTCATCAAAGTAATGACTAATAATATGAATTCCAAAAATATTCAATCCTTTGATTTTGAGTCATTAAAATCTAAATTCAAACATTATTTAGAAAATTATTTATTTGAAAAAGAGATCGAAACAATGGCTCCTTTATATTCAAATGATCTACATAGGGTAAAAAATATGCGGTTAAAGATACTTGAATCATTAGAGGATAAAAAAATGATGGAAAGTGTTGGAGAATTGTTTGAAAAAATATGACTGGTGAGAAAAAATGTATCTTGTGCGGGTGTAAAGATCATAAGTTATTTGGTTGCTCTAGACACATTTCAAAAAAGTGTACTTGTTATGATCAAAACAAATGATTTCTTAAAATTATTTTCGTTTAGGGCCTGATCTCACATGGAAATTTAGACAGCATTTGCATTCTTTTTCCAAACACTCTGATTCATTATGATGGCCACAAATTCCACACTGACAGTTTTTTGACATGATACTATTAATCTCATTTAGAATATAATTTATCCCTAAATTTTTTATGAGTTTAAGGTCAAATGATGCTTATTTTTTAGATTTTGGCTTTAATTTTTTTAACGGCTTTTCTTTTGTTTCTAATTCTTTTTTAATTTCATCTGCTTTATTCTCTACTGCTTTAATGATCACTTGAATTATACCGTCAAGATCACTATCTTCAGCTTTAGGTTCTAAAGTACTAGCAATTTCATTGATAGTAGTTGAAATTTCTGAACTTACATCCTCAAAACTCTCCGGATCTTCATATGCTGCATTATATAGATCTTTTAAATTATTAACATGGCTAATTACTTGATCAGTTAACACTATTTTGTAATTAGTACCATTTACGTCAAATTCTTTTGAACTCATACCTGTTTTTGAATTTCTTTTGTTTATAATGTTTTTCAGAATTTATTTATCTTATATGTGGAAAACCAATTTTCCTCAATGTCGAAAAAAATTCTTCATAATTTTCTTTTCGTTGATGTGTAAAAAGAAAAAAAGCATGATTTTAAATAACACTGATAAATCAAGTGTGTCTCTACTTAAAATTGGATATAGTCTAACGCTGAAGCATCACTGATTAATCTTGTATGCTTCGATCCAACAACATATCCATTTTTTATGTCTCCTGCAGGAATCCATCTATTAGTTGATGAATAATGTCGTTTTTCGGCTAATTCTCTTTCAATGGATTCTATGTCAAATTCAGCCTCTTCTACTTCTTGAGTTGTAAGGTGCTTTATTGTTACAAGAATTTTTGTAACTTTTACTCTATCCCCGAATTTCCATTTTAATACAGGATTCTCATCTGAGACCTCTAATACCTTGATCTTCATCTGTTTTTTACCAAATGCATCATGACTTATCAATACCCGTTCATCGGTAAATTCTTCAAAACTTCTTCTAGAATTAACCTCTGCATCTGAAACTGTCTCCAATAATGATTCTACATTTTTGTCAATTGATTCTGTGTTAACATTGTCTTCAGACATAATTATCAGCTGTTCTTATCCTTAAAAAACAATTTGAATTTTTGATTTAGTTAGGCATTATGTCGTTGTTTTGTCTTAAATGGCATTACGCATTCTTTAAGTAAAATTTCTTTTCTTGTTCCGTTAATTTTTGCAAAAAATTTACCCTCGTAGGTACAAACACAGTTTGTAATTTCTAATGACTCATCCCATATTTTGAAAAACTCTCTTAATTCTCTACCCTCATATTCTCCTATACCTATCCTTTTTTTTGAAAGAAACTTAAATGCTAAAATTACATTTCTCTTTTCATAAATATCGAACGTCTTAATCCATGACAGGCATCGTTCTATTTGATCTGCCGGTACAGGAAGGGATGTACTAGTACCAGATTTTGCTTCAATTGTAAATATTGTGCTATTCTCTGTATTCACTGCCAATATATCGGGTAGTGCAATACTTGGAGATCCTAATCTAAATGCCTTCCAATTATTTGTACTATTGAATCGTTTAACTATGGTATCTTCCCATTGATACCCTCTCTGCCTTCTTGTCCTGGCAGCCTTTTGATTGTTGGTTTTAATTTTCTCTGTAATCTTTGCCTTTGATATTACTAAAGACCTAGTTCTTGCTTTCAATGATTACCCGCCAACGTATCCGTTATAGGAAGTGGGTAATTATACAATAACTCTCTATAAAGATTGACATATCCATTTTTTATTACTGATAAATAAGAAATTATTTTAATAGTTTTTAGAATTGTATCACTTCAAGACCCATCTTGAAATTTATCTAAGGGATGATTTAAAATGAAAATAGAATATCATCTGCTTTAATTGGAACTAAATTACTAAAACAATTCTGATTCTATTTTTTCAAATGATTCTGTTCTATTTGCTTTACTTAACAAAGATGTTGTTTCTACTCCTTTGACATAAAAATAATACACATACATATTCAAAATCAATTTTTTTTTATCAAGTTCAGAAATTGGTTTGTTGGTAGCTATTTACGAGTAATACTTTCAAAAGATTTTGGATTTGTTTTCACACATTCTGTGATTTTTTTTATATAAATTCTAAATTAACCATCAAATTTGAAACAAAAAAAGCATCACTACAACCCTCTGCCTAATTGTGGGTAAAAATAGATAAAAAAAAGATTGTCAAGGTAAAGGTCCAACTAAAAACCAAAAATAAGATGTTCTTTCTTTAATTTGACCACGGGTAGATAGGGAAATCCATGCTGAAAAACATCTGTAAATTGAACTGGAATTCCTTTGTGACCTGAGTATTTTATGAATGGTTTATCCGGTTCTTTGTCCAACTCTACATAATAAAAACAATAAATAGTTTCGAGTAATTCAATTTCTGTCATATATCCTACAATCCATTTTTTTCCTTTTGGAAAACACAATAGGGTCACATTAGGATCGGCTGGCCACTTAGGATCATATGTCAATCTTGCAAGATTTCCCAGATCTTGAACTTTGGAAGTTTTGAATTTATCCGAAATTTTCTTGTATTGCTTAATTGAAAATGGTAATGAATCTAAATGAACTATTGGTGCATGATCCGATGGTGATCGTATTGAAGAGACAACTTGTGCTGTTTCTTTACCTCCTTTTGGATCATATTCAATATATCTTCCATCTTGATAATCTGTATAAAATGCGAGGATCGAATTTGACAAAATGATTTTACTTGACAATACCATCCTACCATGCAGTTTATGTGCATAAACTCTCAATGGATACTCTCGAAAGGCACATACAAATCGTGCAAAATCCAGAAAACTATCAACCTCAACGAAATGAATTTGTACCAAACGTAGTTTCTTCTTTTTTTTAAACTAATTTAGTTTTGTCGAATCAACACAAATTTATGATTATGTTATTGATTATCAAGCATCATAACGCAACATCATATTTGAAAATAGTCATATGTAGATCTACCACGTTTTTGACATAATTAGAATAGTAGATTTTAATTTAGAAATGAATTTTGATGGTTGTTGTTAATTCAATAATTCTGACATCATTAAACGATACCCTCCAAACCCATAAAATAGATGTATTCTATTGGATACATTATTGGATGAAATAATTATTGAAAAATTGATGGCTAGACGTGATTTTCATCTTTATACATTGAAACATCTTGATTTTCAAATTTTGACTGAATCTGTTTTAGAAGATAATAATGACTGTGAGAGATTGAAAATATCTACAATTTTGGAATTAAAAAAAATAGAACAAGAAATTGCTTTTCTTTTATCTAAAAAAGAATCTTAGTTGGCAATGAGTTTATCAAACCCATTTAATTGATAATTTTCATGTTTGAGGAACTTGTTACTAATTTGGTAAATATAAAACAAAAATTTGCAAAAAATTATTCTGGTAATGCTCACATTCAAGAGGTAATCCCATCAGTTATTTCAGAAAAATTCCCAATCAATGAGAATCATTTACAATTATTACATAATTTTGCTCAGAAAAATCCTATCTACTTTAATTCATTTGAAGAAGTTATTTCTGGAGTTTCATGTATTGTTTATGAGGGTGACATAAACGAATATTGGCTAAATAGTATAAAACATGGCTCTAGTTGTCAACCGTTTTATCCTACGTGGATAATGTCTGCATATGTGATGACATTAATTGCAAAAACGTTGGGCTATGATGAATTAATAGATATTGGTTCTGGTGATGGCCGAATTGCATTCTGTGGGAATGTTCAGGGATTTTATTCACATAGTATTGAAATCGATGAAGGTCTTGTAGAACTACAAAATAACATCTGTAAAAAAACTGAACAAAACTTTGATCCTATTTGTACAGACGCATTGGAATATGATTACAACAGTCTAGAATTAAAACATCCAATTTTCTTTATAGGTGGATTAGCTCAAATGGGCGGAGATATCTTGGCAACCAATATTATTGATAAAATAAATTCAATTTCAAATCTAAAACACAAAACGGGTATAGTGTTTGCAGGAACAAATTCAAAAAGAAATCTTTCAAGTAATTTAACTAACGGGGGTTGGAGTAATTTGATTGAAGAACATGATCTAAAAGTGATAAACACAGTTTCCTTGCCAACTATTTGGACATTTGATCAACAAGATGATACTCCCTATATTTATACAAAATTTAACTAACTTGGAAAAAATAATCTCCTTTAGAAATTCCACATTTTGACATTTTAACTTTTTTGCCAATTTCTGGAACGTCTAAAGTTTTTGCCAATATTCTAACATGTTTTTCAAATTCAACAAGACAAAAATATTCACTGTTTTGTTTTGAAAATTCTATAATTTTACCATCAAATTCTCCTTTTTTTAGAATTACTGAGCCAAAACATTGATCACAATATTCTGATGGAGGCCAAACGATTTTACCACATGATTTACATTCAGGGATAGAAAATATTCCTTTTTTTAACTCTGATTCAAAATTCATTTTTCTAAAACCAATACAGTTGAAGATGTTGCTGCTGCGGACATGTTATGAACTAGGCCCGTTTGTACATTATCTAATTGTCGTTTACCTGCATTTGACTGAAGTTGTTGAGTAATTTCTATAGTCTGGGCAATACCCGTTGCACCAAGTGGGTGACCACATCCAATTAATCCTCCACGGGGATTAATTTTAAAGTCATTTGTGGCATAAAGATCTTTTATCATGTCAGTACCTTCACCTGGTTTAGAAAAATTTAGTGCTTCTAACGCCATTGGCTCACATACTGAAAAGGCATCATGAATTTCTGCAACATCTACATCTGCAATATTTTTATTTGCCATTTTTAAAGCAGTCTTTCCTGCAATAGCAGTTGATTCCATTGAATTTAGTGATAAATTTTTTGTAAAGCTTGCTGATGTTGTTTTTTGTCCAATACCTGTTATCCATACAGGCATGTCTGTTGTCTTTTTTGTAATTTCTTCAGACGCAAGGATAATTGATGAACCTCCAGTACAAGGTCTTGAACAATCCAGTAATCTTAAATCATCTGTTAGTTTTTTAGAATTAATCACATCCTCTACAGTGTATGTTTTATTTGATAGTGCATTTGGATTTTCTTTAGCTTGCATGTGGTTTTTTACAGAAACCAATGCTAATTGTTCGTCTGATATTTGAAATTCTCTTTTATATGATTTTGAAAAAATTGAAGCCCAAAATACGGGATGTTTAAATTCACCTCTGGAATTATCCCATTCCAGTATCTGTCCGGGACTATCATATCTCTCAGCTCCTGCGACAAGAACCATATTTGCTAATCCTGATACAATGTATGAATAAGCTGAAACTATTGAGTTTGTACCAGAATTGCACAAGCTTTCAACAGAATGAGCAATTTTTGGCTGAATCCCCATCATTTCAGATAATATAGGAGATAGGTATTTTGAGTTATTGTTTGTAGATATTAGAACTGCATCAATGTCATTTTTTTGGATTTTGGTATTATCTAAGAAAAGTTTTTTTGAAGAATTTATTAAAACTGATTCTATTTTTTGATCATTTTTTGTAAACGGAATAATACCACATGCAATTATTCCAACTTTACTCATGTTATTCCTCTAAAAATGTTTTTTTGAATAATTTGAATGATTCCAAGGTATTTCCAACAGGATTGAACTGAATAATCGGCAAATCTATTCCCACTTCAATGAATTTTTTAAATTGTTTTTTACATTCATCTGCTGTTCCAGATATTACAAGTGAGCGTAACATATTATCTGTGATAAGTTCATGATTTGATTTGAATCCTGATTTTTTAAATTCATTTAAAATATTTTCAGTTTCTTTCTTGAATCCATTTTTCGCCAAAAAATCACGATAAACTTTTCCAACAGAAATGTAAAAAGCAACGGTTTTCTTTGCACGCTGAATCGCAATCTCTGAATCTTCAGATACACAGGTAATCAATTGACAGGTAACATCTATTTTTCTTGCTGATTGCATTTTATTGATTGTTTTTTTCATTTCATTTATTGGTCTCAAATAAAAAATTACACCATCGCCAATTTCCCATGCTAGATTAACCATTTTTTGATTAACTGCTGCTAAATAAATTGGAATGTGATTTCTTTTTGGTTTTATTAATAATGTGAAATTTTTTAAATTAAAAATCTCTCCATTGTAATTAACTTGCTTTCCAGTTAATGTTAATTTTATTATTTCTACATATTCTTTCATTCTTTGTAGTGGATTTTCAAATTTGTATCCATGAAAAGTTTCGACTATTGGTAAACTACTGGTCCCAAGACCTAAAACCAATCTCCCATTTGATAATATATCTATAGTTGCAGCTCCCATTGCTATCGTAGATGGACTTCTTGAATAGATATTGATAATAGATGAACCTATTTTTTGAGTGGTTGTTTTGCTTGAAATTGCACTTAACATTGAAAAATTTTCCATGCCCCACGTCTCAGGAATCCAAATCATATCTACATTAGTTCTTGAAAGAATTTCTGAACAAGATATCACTTCATTTACAGAAAGAAGTGAGCCTAAACTACATGCTATACGCATAAAAAATCTATGTATACTCTATATTCTAGTGTTCTGTTTTAGTAATAAGTTAATTTTGATTGAGGCTGAGTATTATCAGATCAAATGACAAATATATTGCATGAGTGAGCAAGAATTCTCAAAATTGGTTACAGAGATGTTTTGGAATAATGCAACAAAATACACTTTATTTACTAAAGATGAATCATTTGTTGAAGAAGTGGCATATATGATGGTCACCTTACACAGAACAGGAGCATAAAACTTACTTTATTATCTTATCAATTTCTGATGCGCAGTCCTCTATATCTTTGAAGGAATCAATTGAATACCATTTCACATTTTTAAATTTCACCGTTTGTAGTTTTCTTTTCTTGGCATAATCTGGAAAAACTGTTTTTTCAATGTCTCCTTTATTTGGCATGTCTTTTAACATTTCTTGGTTTAAATAATATATTCCAGCATTCATCCATAAATCAGAAATCTCTTTTTTTTCTTTAAATTTTATAATTTTACTACCTTTTGTTTCTAAAATTCCAAATTTTGTTCGTAATTCAATTGCGGCCACCGAATTTTCCAATTTGATTAGTTTTTTCAAATCTAAGTTAGTAATTGTATCTCCATTTAGAACAAAAAATGATTTATCATCAATCATCTTCCCTGCTTTTTTAATTGCACCTCCAGTTCCTAAAGGTAATTTCTCAATTGAATATTTTATCTCTAGTCCTAATTTTCTTGTAACTAAATAATTTTCAATCATCTCCTGCTTATATCCTGTACAGATAATTATTTCGTTAATCCCAAATCTTTTCAAATATTTTATTTGCCATTCAATAATAGGGATATTTTTTATTAGTACGAGTGGTTTTGGAACGTCATCTGTAATGGGTTTTAGTCTTTTACCTCTACCGCCTGCCAAAATTATAGCTTTCATCTATTTGGTACTGGATTTTTCATGTTTTATGTTTTCACTCTACTATGTCTTCCATCTTTTTTGCAAATTCATTATAGATATGCTCTAGATCCTTTAATGGCATTTCAATACCTAGTAATTTCATTGTTTTATTCCAAGATTCGATATACTTTTCATCATCAAGACCTTTTCCGAGAGTTTCTGCAATAGAGTGAACACCCTCAGTTTTCCCTAGGGCGTAAATCGCAATATCTCTATCAGTTAACAAAATTGTTCACTTTCTGTAAGGTGGTAGTCCAAATCCTCTCACGATCTGCATTTCATAAAATAGTCTATATAAAGAAATAGAAATGCTTATTCAGATTTAATATCTTTGTCATAATAATATAATTCAGTATAGCAATCAAGACAATATGGAGAATCAATTTTAGTTTTTTTCATGTTAGCAACTGCTTTCTTCAGTTAAATTGTAATGTAGTTCTTGATAGCACTCAACACAATAATTTTTAAATTCAGTATGATCACAATCATACACCTTGTTTACATCATTTTCACATTTTGCACAAGTAGTCATGCTAATCGTTTAAGATTTTTTTATCTTAATTGCACCTAATGCAATTTGTAAAATTGCTGGAGCAAATAACATTATTGGGTTTCTCTCCACACCTTCTGGGGCGGGAGTTCCAACCATTGCAAGACCTCCAACTAGAATTAAAACTCCTGATACTATTATTAGCCCACCTAACTTCTTGGATTGCTGTTTAAATGATATGAAAAATGCAATTATTGGTAAAATAATTGCTGGACCTCCTAACCCTGCACCTCGTTGCATATCATCTAATGGTAAAAAACCATCGCGGTTGTCGTTCCCCATTGCAACGGCAACATCTGCACCATACAAAACAAGTAATCCAATAGAAATTGCTGATAATATAATAGATATTGCAACAAGCATGTTTCCATTTGCTATTTACAACTAATAAATCTAATCAGATGCTTTGACAACTGTTTTTGGTTTTATAATTTCTAATTTTTTTAACAACTCGTCAATTGACTCACCTTCCATACCCACGATGTTAACGTGCCCTAATTTTCGCAGGGGTTTTGAGATTTTTTTACCATACATTTTCAAAAAGACTCCTGGTTCTGATATCTTTACAGGGACGTATTCTCCTGTAAAACCACTAGCGCCCAAAATATTGTACATAATAGAATTATATTTTAGTTTGGTACTTCCTAATTCCATACCTAGAATTGCTCTTAGGTGTTGTTCAAATTGAGATGTTTCACTAGATTGTAATGTATGATGTCCAGAATTATGAACTCTGGGAGCTATTTCATTAATCATTACTTCATCATCATTAGTTACAAACATCTCTATGCCAAATATCCCTGCCCCCTTTAGTACGGACATTGTTTTTTCAGCTATTTTTTCTGCCTTGACTGAAATATTTTTAGAAACTCTGGCAGGTGCTATTGTTTCTCGTAAAATACTATGTTCGTGGATATTTTCAACCAGTGGATATGTTATGATTTGACCTTTGGTGTTTCTTGAAGCAATGACAGATACTTCCATACTAAATGGTACAAATTTTTCTAAAAGAAGGGGTTTTCCTTTAAAATAGTCTGATGCTTTTTGAACTTCATTTTCAGAGTTAATTTTAAAATTACCTCGTCCATCATATGCATCCCTCCGAGCTTTTAGCATTGAAGGAAGTCCAAATTTTTCTAACCCTCTTTTGATGTCATCAATATCATTTATTTCAATAAATTCTGGGACTGGAATGTCGTTTTCCTTTAGAAATGATTTTTGTAATAATTTATCTTGAATGATTTTCAAAGTTTCAGGAGATGGATTGATTTGAGATTTGTTCTCAACTGATTTTAAGACATCGCTATCCCCTGATTCGATTTCATATGTGATGATGTCTGATTTATTTGCCAATTCAATAATGGCATCCCTGTTTTTAAAATCTGCAATAATTTGAGTTGCTCCTACTTGGGATGCAGGACAGTTTTCAGTAGGATCTAATACGATAATTTCAGATATTTCGTTAGGCATTTTTTTAGCTGCCTCCGCAATCATCATTCCTAATTGACCCCCGCCAATAATTCCAAGAATTTTTGCCATTATGGGATTATTTTTTTTGGATTAAAAATATCTAATGCATTTGGAATGATATTTTTTAATATTTCTTAATAGAATTGTTAATTACTATCTAGTTTTTTCTATTATCATGACATATTCAAAAAAACCATTGGTAGGAATAATCATGGGATCAAGTTCTGACAGTAGAATTATGCAGAGTGCTGCAGAGATTTTAGATCAGTATAAAATTAAACATGAGGATCAAATAATATCCGCACACAGAACTCCTGATAGATTATCAGAGTATGCCAAACACGCTGAAAAAATGGGTTTTAAAATAATTATTGCTGGCGCTGGTGGAGCAGCACACTTGCCTGGGATGATTGCATCTCATACAGTTATCCCAGTAATTGGAATTCCAATTATGGTCTATAATGATAAATATCTTAAAAAAATAGATAGTCCAAAATTTTCAGCGTTTGGCGGATTAGATTCTTTGTTATCTATTACTGAAATGCCTTCAGGTTCACCAGTAGTTGCAGTGGGAATTAACAAAGCTGTTAACGCCGGAATCTATGCCATGAAAATACTTGCAATCGAGTTTCCAGAATTAAAAAAGAAACTTAAACAACATAAACTAAACCAACATAATTCTGTTATCAAGGAATCTGAACAATTAAAAAAAGAGGGGTTAACAAAATTTGCCAAAAAAAAATTCAAATAATTTAGGTTAATAATGAAAATTGGATATTCTTTTGTCTTAATGCTTCAATCAACAATGATGCCTGTTCTTTGCCTTGAGTTTCAAGACTCAACGTTACTCCTGCAGAACCTGCATTGATGTTAGAACTCAATCTATCATGAACCACTTCTACGATATTTGCATTTGCAAAAGTTATCTCATCAACAATTTCTTTAAACGCCCCAGGCCTATCTGGCAATATAATAGATAATTTCAATAATCTTCCCATTGCAGCTAGGCCTTTATCTACTATTTGACCTAAAAGATACATGTCAACATTACCACCTGCAAGAATAGCTATTACTTTTTTTCCTGGGGATGGTTTTTTTGAAATTAGATATGCTAAACTAACAGCCCCAGCAGGTTCAACTACAAATTTCATACGTTCCATTAGTAGAAACATTGCTTTTGTAATCTCAATATCGTCAACTAATACAATCTCATCTATCAGTTCTTTAATTATTGCAAATGGGAGTTTCCCAGGAACTTTTACAGAAATGCCATCTGCTATTGTTCTCCCCCCACCACTTGCAATTACAGAACCTTTCTTAACTGATTCATACATTGATGGGAATGATCTTGATTGTACTCCTACGACTCTTATTTTTGGATTTTTTTCTTTTATTGCAATTAAAGTACCAGCAGCTAAACCGCCACCTCCAATTGGAACATACACCTCATCCACATCTGGTAAATCTTCCAAGATCTCAAGACCTATGACTCCTTGTGCTGCGATGATTTGAGAATCATCGAAAGCATGTATCATAGTAGCACCTGTTTCTTGAGATATTTCTTTTGCCTTAGCGGATGATTCATCATAATTTACCCCTTCTAATATTACATTTGCTCCATATCCTCTTGTTGCAGCAACTTTTGCAGGTGATGCATTTTTTGGCATCACAATAGTACATGGAATTTTTTCTAATGATGATGCATATGCTACTCCCTGTGCATGATTCCCTGCAGATGCAGCAACTACACCATATTTTTTTTCATTATCAGATAATAATTTAATTTTATAATAAGCCCCTCTAATTTTAAATGAACCTGTTTTTTGTCTAAATTCTGCTTTTAAATACACATCTGATCCTGAAATGTCGCTAAATGTAGGTGAATGAATAAGAGGAGTTTTTTTTATCTCTTCACCTCGCAATAAATTTGCCTTTACTATTTCATCATATGTTGGGTTCATTGGAAGTGTTGCTAGTTTTGCTGTATTTCAGTTCTTCTATACAAAAATTATATTTTTAGTCAAAAAGTATACTTACTATCAGAATGAGACATAAATCATGTTAAAAATTTGCTTATCCGCGGGAGACCTAATGAATGAAAACATATCCAACTATAAAATTTTAGTTTTATTATTTGAATATTGATTCTAATTCATCTAGTCTTTTCACAATTCTATCTTTTGTAGAATTAGATATTTTTCTAGGATCAAACAATCCTTCACGGTTGTTATTTTTTATAAACTCCAAATCTAACGTAAGCAGACATCCTTCTTCACCTGTCACAAGTCTAGTATCATCAATTAAAACAGGTGATGTTTGATATGTTTCAACTAGTAATGAGTCAAGTTCTTGAAGCAACTTTGTTTTTTTCTCAGATAATTCTTTAAAATTAACACTAGAACCTTTTTGTATTTCTTGAAAAATTTTTTCGCTAAATTCATCATTTTTGTAAAATACTTCAAATAGTTTCTGATGATCAAAATCTTTAAAACCACTCTCTTTCAGTTTGTTTAAAACAAATTGATCACTATTGTCTGATATCTGTTCTTCCTCATTTTTTGTTAAATCTACAATTTCAGATAATTCTTTTTGGCAATCCATTACTCTTTGATCTGGTTTGTAATATAGCAATACATGAAATTGTAACGAAATATGCCCGGATATCAAATAACTCCCCTCTGTTATCTCAAACTTTGTAAATATTCGTCTTAAATCTTCATGATTTGTAACTGATACTGATTGTAATGACCATTCTTTAAGTGATTGACTGATTTTTTGAAAATAATCTATTACTTGTTTTGGTTCAAATGTTTTTTGTTCCGTGATCGTTGAGTCTCCTAACATTACTTTGACATCGATCATTTTTGTCAAATCTATCATTTTTGATAGATACAGTTTTTGAATGGTTTCATTTTTCTGATTTAATACCTGAAAAAAGTCATTCGGGGATCTTGTACCTAATCTCACAAGAAATAGCAAACAATCACTCGCCTTAAACCTTCATCAACCTCTAAATAGATAAAATCATAATTCTGACTATGAGTAAATCTCAAATTTATTGCGAATATTGTGCAGAATTTATAGTAGAATATTATCACGAAGGTTATAAGGGAAAACGGGGCAAATGTACTAAATGTGGGATAGATTTTCCATTAGAATAAGATTGAGATTAAATGACTGAAAATAAAGAGGATATCAAATACTCACAAAAATCAGACTCAAGCAGCATGGTTGACATGCTTCTTAGTAAAAACAGTCAAGAAACACTTGATTCAGATACAATGATTTTGGAAACTCAAAAACGAGTTTGGGGAGCTCTGAAAAAAGGTTATGAATACTCTGGTTCCATTAATGAATCAGAACAATTTCTGAGAAAAAATGTCTTTTCAAAATTAGATATGGTTGTGCTTTATGTTGATTTAGTTGGCTCCACTACAATGACATTGGAAATGCCTGAAGAAAAAATTGCGATTATTATAAGTTCATTTTCTCAAGAGATGGCAGTAGTGATAAGACAGTATCATGGATATGTGTTAAAGTTTGTAGGTGATGCGGTGATTGGGTATTTTGTGACAGAGGAGAACGGGTTACTTGCAGCAGATAATGCTGTTAATTGCGCAAAATCTATGATTTCAGTTATTCAAAAAGGAATCAATCCAATTTTGAATCAATATGACTATCCAGATCTAATGGTAAAAATTGGAGTTGATTTTGGAAAAAACATAGTAGTGCGTTATGGTGCAGATGTAAAGAATTCCCATGTGGATTTAATGGGGCCTGCAATGAACATTGCAGCTAAAATTCAAAATGTTGCAAAGCCCAATCAGATTTTAATTGGAAATGATGTCTATCAAAGAATTCATCCTGCTACTAGACAAGAATTCTCACAAATTGTTTGGAAGAACAATGAATGGAAGTACAGATCAAGACTGACAGGTGAAATTTATAACATTTATGAATTCAAAGGATAGGTATTGAGTTAATCAGACTGTAAATTTGTCTGGACACTCAACATGTTCATAATGGTGTTCAGTGAATTTTTCTCGAATTACATATATCACAATTTTGTGCAATTCTTTCTCCTGAATTTCTTTTTTACACTTAAAACATGATTTTTTTAGTTCTTCCATGCGTACTAGCGATCAAATTTAGGAATCTATAAGGATCTGCAATCAACTCAATTTGAGCAAAAACGCCTCAGAATTAACTAACCAGTATATCAAACGACTACGGTAAGCCACAAATATGGCAAATAATGATGATATATGTGGATAATTTAGTTAGAAAACATCTTGAAGACCTTTATGGATTAAACCCAAATATCCCACATATTGCATTCCAATTTCCTAGATTGCCTCCAGGATTACCAAATCCAATGTTTGGAACGCATCAAAACCCAATGAAAGAGCAGTTCTTAAGAAATGCGGATACAATTAATCAAAAATTACAAGGATTTCAACAAACGTATCAATTGTATGCATCAGGATTACTCTCAATGAGTTCAATAGTTGTTCCTCCTGGACACCCATTATATTCAAGACAAAACTCTGTTCAAATGCTTCAATCTGAAAAAGACCAACTACTAAAAGAAAATCTAGAATTAAAGAAAAAATTAGAAAAAGAGTCAAAGATTAAAAACCATTGAGATATAATTGTCTAAAATGATACATTATGAATCCTTATTAGTTTCAAAAAATTATTTTATTCATGGTAAAAACTCCCTCTGATAAGTGGAAAGACGCGGTAATTAAATATAGAAAACAATGTCAAAGTATCCTCCAACTATCTGAAAGTATCAGATATGTGGGAGTCATTAATGCCTACGGTAGAACTTTAACTGGAATTGTAAAACCTGATCTAAAACCTCTTTTAAAATCGGAACAAGTAAAAAATGAGTTTTTCATTATTTCCACTTTAATGTCTTTAAGAAAAGATACAATTGTGACAGTTGGTAAATTAGAACATGTAATTTTACAACATGAAAAAGTAATAATCATAATATTGCAGAAAAATAATGTAACATTCTATATTTCTATAGATAGAAAAGAAAAAGACTTGGAGAAGATTATCTCTTTAATTAAGAAGACAATCTAGGCCGGTGTAAATCCCTGATATCCGCCAGTTTGTTGAGCTTTGTCATCAAATATTGGTTCGAATAAAGAAATTAGATAGTCATCAGGATCTAAAATCACTGCATTCTTACCTACATCTTTTTCAATAATGTCTCGATAAATGGTGACTCCTTTTGTTCGTAGTTCATCTACTGCAGATTTGACATCTCCAACAAGAAATCCTATCGTTATCCCATTCTCAATAGAACTACCAATATGTTGTGCTGTTATTGATGCTGGATGTAAACTCAGTATTGCACCAGTAGTACCCAAATCCACCCAAGATCTTCTTTGATTTTTAATAGGAAGACCTATGATTTCATGGTAAAACTGTAGGGATTTGTCTATGTCTTTAACCGCTAAAATGACATTTCCTACTTTTTTGATGTTCACAATTATACTAACTAGAAGTTCTTTAAATCCATTGTTATTGAACTTAGGAGAGAGTTAATTGATTTGGTAGGCGATATTGTTATTTTTACTGAACTTCAACCATTGTTTCAGTTCTGTCTACCCCTCTAATCTTTTGAATCTGGTTTGCTACTTCTTTTATCTGGACTAATTCATTTACCTCTATTATGGCCACTGCATCAAATTGACCACTTGTTGGAAAAGAGTCAATTACATATGGTGTTTTTCTCAATTTAGCAGCTATGAGTTTTTTTGGCGATTTTACCAAAATTATTGCTTTTACCATCCCAAATTTACCTCTACTTCAATTAGCGTTTCGGTAGTAACAATATCTTTAATTTTTTTAAAATCAATAACCATATTGTTAATCTCATCCATGTTTCCTTGTAGTATGGTACTGATATCCGCCCTTCCTGTAACAATCATTACCTGTTTTACAATTTTACGTTTTTTTTTCAAAATTTCAACGACAGTATCAACCTTTCCAGGTTTAACGGTGATAAGACATAATGCTCTCATGAATTGTATAGGTCATAGGATCGGATAAAGATTCCTAATCATATGCTTCCTGCGATCTTGCTTCTTCAAGATATGCGCGTCTTTCTTCATTAATTTTTTCTTGATCTATGTGTATATCGTCATCCACTATGACAATTCCTATATCAGCATTAGAATCATCAGCAGTTTTTTTGGTTTTAGGTTTTGTTACACTGCTAGATTTAACCTGTTTAGTTTTATCAGATTTAACTTTGGGTGCCCTTTTTGGAGGCATTTTTTTTATTGTCTTTTTTTGATCTTTTTTTATTTTTTTTTCAACCATTAATGTCGAAAATCAAGAGTTGGGGTGACTTTTAAAGATTATGCAAAATAATTTTGGATTGAATCTTGATGTGATTTATTGGCAATAATAAAAATACACAACTTGTTATTTTGGGGTTTTCATATATTTATGAATAAATCTAGGGAATAATCAAAAAGATCGATGCCAGGGGCGAGATTTGAACGCGCGACAGCCCGGTCTTCAGCCGAGTGCTCTCCCAGGCTGAGCTACCCTGGCACTTAGAAAAATGCATTCTGTTGAGGAATTAAAGTTTGTCTATTTAGATCTTCCAGATGATGTCGTCTCTTTTTTTTCTTTTGTTGATCAAACGTCCCATCACAAAAAATAAGTCTGATAACCTGTTTAAATATTTAATACAATTCAAGTTGATTTCATCTTTTTCACTCAATTGAACTACTAGAGTTTCTGCACGTCTCACTATAGTTCTAACATAATGTAATTGGGCAGCTTCTGGAACTCCTCCTGGCAATATAAAATTAGTAAGGGCAGGCAGGTCTAATTCAAATTTGTCAATGTATTTTTCTAATTTTTCAATCATATCCAAAGACACTCTGTTTCTAATATTATCAAGGTTAGAGTTTGAAAGATCTGCCCCAACCAAAAAAAGATCGTTTTGAATACCCGTTAAAACTTTGACAATATCTTCATCTAATGAATTTGCCAAAACCATACCTAAAGCAGCATTTATTTCATCAACAGCACCATATGCAGAAATTCTAGGATGAGATTTTGATATTCTAAAATTTCCTTGTAATCCAGTATTCCCATCATCACCTGTTTTTGTATAAATTTTCATCAATTTATCATTTCATGATTAACTATTATGTTAATCGGAATTAAAAATGTGAAAATTCATTAGTAGAAATATGTTGAAAAACGTATGATTTTAGATTTTTTTAAGACAGCTGCAAATCTTAAAAATATCCCAAGACAGGGTTGGATAGATAAACTATCGATACATAATCCTGAATCTGTAGCGGATCATTCATACTCCATGGCCATAATCGGAATGGTGATATCGGATCTTGAAAACCATGACTCTGAAAAAATTCTTAAAATGATACTGCTACATGATTTGGCTGAATCAAGAGTTGGTGATTTAACTCCAGGACAATTAAGCAAAGAAAGAAAAATAGATTTAGAAAATAATGCATTCAATCAAATTACAGAAAGACTACCAGAGACAATCAAATCCCAATACCTAAAAATTTGGAATGAATATCAAGAAAGGGCATCACCAGAATCAAAATTAGTGCATGAAATAGATAAATTAGAGATGGTACTCCAAGCAAAATCGTATCAAAATGATGGATATGCCTATGTAAAATTAGAATCTTTTTTTAAATCAGCTAAAACAGACATTACAAATCCCAAATTAAAAGAAATATTTACAGAGATCGTAGATGATTCTTAAAATATGTCTGATAACAAAGATGAATTAATTGATGCGCAAAAACAAATAATTGGAATTTTGTTTGAAGTGATTAAGAGGCTACAAGCAAATAATGACTTAGATGATGAATATTTTCAAATTATTGCAAATAATGAAAAAAATGAAATTCGCCTAAAAGAAATTTTAGATGAAAGAACCGAAAATGCAAAAATTGTTGGTCGGTTACTGGAACAGTTACAAATTTAGCTACAACCACAATCATCATCATCCGAAAGAATTTTCAGATGAGCTGTTTGCTGATATTTGTCTTGAAGATAGTTTGCAAGATTGGTAATTCTAACACGTGGTTCTTTTTTATGCCAACTACCTTCATTCTCAAACCAGAATTCAATCTCATCTACATCATACCGCTCATTATTTTCAATGAGGTTTTTAAAAATAGATTTTATAATATCTATGTCTGATTCAGAAAGTTTTGACTTGTCTTCAACCATGCTTGTTATTTCATTTAATTTGATTATTACATTATTTGTTAAAGGCATAGTTAAATGGAAGTTTAGATTCTATAACAATCTTTTGTGTTACTGTCTAAAAACAAATTTGCAGATATGTTAAGGTATGGAAAAAATATGCTTTGATTCATTATGTGAATAAAAAGACATGTTTTTTAGCATCTGGGCATTATTTGGTCATTTGTTTGGTGTTTGTTTTCTAAATATTGATGTAAAACGTATTATTTCTGAATGAATATTGGTATCTATCACACTTTGCAAAGGGGAAAAATCTGAAGATTTCTATCTTACCTTGTATAGAAATTGTTTTTATAAGAACTGAAATATTTCTCAGGTATGCAGTATTTTCAGGCTCTAAAATTAGGACAAAAAAGAGTTGCAGCAGCAAGGGAGTATCTTAACAAATTAACTAACGGTAAGGCAATGCCTGCATTGGCATTAATTGACACTAAATCAAATGTTTGGGAGCCTGTTGGAGAAGAAAACCTATACGCGTTTGTTGACGAATCAGCTGGTTTTGTTTTGACTGATAATAGTGGTTATATTCTTGCATTGGTAGATAAAACAGGATCATCCAAGACAATTGTTCAAGGTGTAACAAAACAACAAAAAGAAAATCTTGAAAAAATATTTGAAAATAACAATATCCCAAAATTTGAAGGTAAAGTGATTCTACCTGTATAGCCACAAAATAAAACGTAAAGCTTTAGTTATCATAATTGATACGATAATAAAATGAGTAAATTTTCACAAGAGATTGAGGTCAGCGGTCACTTGATTGATTCGTCTATTCTTACTAAAATCTTTGACGAAATAATGGATCTTCAAGGGGAATTTAACGTACAAGAAATTAAAATTGGAAAAAAGAAAAAAGATCAGTCATATGCAAGATTACTTGTTAAAGGAAAAAACCAAGAACATCTAAATAAAATTTTAAAAACAATTTATCGCGAAGGTGCAACATCGAAAATTCAAAAAGAAATAACCTTGAAAAGTTCTCCAAAAAACAATGTAATGCCTGATGAGTTTTACAGTACAACAAACAACCACACACAAGTATTTCATAAAGGAGAATGGATTCAGGTGGAAAATATGATGATGGATAAATGTATTGTAGTAAAAAATGGCAAGGCATTTTGTGTACCAATAAGAGATATCAAGAAAGGAGATCAGATAATTGTGGGTGACGAAGGAATCAAGATCACCCCTCCTGAACGTCCAAGAGAAGGAGTTAATGTTTTTGAATTTATGGGTAGTTCAAGCTCAAGTGAGAGACCAACTCAACACATTGCAAAAAAAGTAGCCGAAGATATTTTTAATACTAAAAAGAAAGGAGGTAGAATTATCCTCGTAGGTGGTCCTGCAATAGTACATACAGGAGCAGATGACGCAGTATCAGAATTAATTCGATTAGGATACATTGATGGAGTATTGGCAGGTAACGCACTTGCAGTTCATGATATTGAATATGCCACTTTAGGTACTTCTCTTGGAATGAATGTTCATGATGCAACTTTAGCTTATCATGGGCATCGAAACCATATGGATACAATTAATGCAGTATTCAAAGCAGGCTCTATTGCAAAAATGGTAAAGATAAAAAAATTAACAAAGGGAATAATGTATGAATGTGTAAGAAACGAGATACCATTTGTCTTGGCAGGCTCAATTCGGGATGATGGACCACTGCCTGATGTGATTACAGATGTGGCTCAAGCTCAAAAAGAATACAAAAAAATTCTAAAAGATGCAAGCATGGTAATCATGATTTCAACTATGCTTCATTCCATTGCTACAGGAAATATGCTTCCCGCAAATGTCAAAGTGATTGTGGTTGATATCAACCAACCAACCGTTACTAAACTTATGGATAGAGGTACATGGCAAGCATTAGGAATTGTCTCTGATGTTGGGGCGTTTTTACCAATGGTTGTGCAACAAATTAGAAAAAAGAAATAATCATGATTTTAATCTAAGATAAGTGAATTGATCCTATAAGAATTTGCTATACATGTTTAACTGAACAACCTTCTATCAAATACACCGTGAAAAATAATCCATTCAATAACATACTCAAATGATATAGAAATCATTCAAGCCAAATTAGTTCAGAAGAATATCAGTGTTAAGAAATTAAAAAATATAATTAATTAACTTGGAGTCATCATAGAACTAGATTTTGTATGAGAATTTTTAATCGCATTATTTCTAACATCTTCAAAAAATCTCTTAATCATTTCAATCCCTGCAACAATCCTTGGAGCAGATTTTTTTGCAAATTCTTGTTTGTCTGCACTTGATTTAGGTTTATTGTTTATGTAATCTTGATATACTTTGGCACCATCGTAATCAACATATGCAATTCTTGCACTAAAATCAGTTCTCTCCAAAACAAGACTGTCTCCACCAACTATTGCTGTATGATATGGATGTACCATTAATGATTCTGATAATTTTTGAGAAGTGTAAATTTTTGCTGTTTGTAAATCCGAAGCAAACACATTGAAATCTGCAAGAAGATAAAATGTTGCATCAGGTTTTGTTACCTTTATTCCATCTATTGCAGATAATGAATGATATGTGTACTCCCCCATAATTTGATGTATGCTTCTTGTCACTTCAAAATATTCATCAAGTTCGGGGCTAATTTCAAATCCTGCAACGGCCGCATGTTGAATTGGTGTAGATACTGCAGTATATTCAGTTGCAAGTATTTTTTTGAATTGTATTTTTAGTTCATTTGCATGTTGTGGAAAAACGACATACCCAAGTCTATATCCACCAGCAGCATGTGATTTAGACAAACCATTTGTGACAAATGTACCTTCGGGATAAATTTTTCCCATACTCATAAATTTTGAAAAATCATATGTAGTCTGAGCATAAATCTCATCAGAAAGAACAATAATATTTTGCTCTCTGCAAACATCTGCAATTTCTTCTAATTCTAATCTATCATAAAGTAATCCTGTAGGATTGTTAGGATTATTTAAAATTAGAATCTTTTGCCTGTCTTGTAATCGTAACGCTAATCTTCTCAAATCATTTGGAGCAATTTTTTTATTTGCACGTGTTGGCAACATATGATAATTTTTTTTCAAAAATCTAATCTGTGGAAGATAACCCAACCACGCAGGAGTTGGTAAAATTACTGTCCCATGTAAAATCTCTAAAAGATTAAAAAGTAATTCCTTTGTTCCAGGACCAACATAAATTCTATCAGGGGTGACATCCATATCAAAATAATGCTTATTATATTTGGATATTGCATTACGTAATTCAGGAATTCCTGAGATGGGAGCATATGCTCCCTTTGATGAATTTTTTATTAATGCATCCTGAACAGGTTTTGGAACAGGGAATGGGGATTGCCCAAACGCAAATCCGTAATAGCCAAAACTGCATTCATGTGAAGAACAATCAGAATGAAATTCTTGCAAAAATGTGTTTAATTTAAGATTTTCAGGCATCTCAATATCTTGAACTTGTTGATCAACTATGAACTTCATGACTTTGCTTAATCTGGATTAAATTTAGACTTATCTCGTAAAACATAAGCTGTTCTTTACGTTGATTAAATTAACAGATCCGTTGAATTTCATCTAGAACATGAGGGTTTTCAAGTGATGACAAATCTCCCAGATTTTCACCTAATAGTTTTGATTTTAATAACCTACGCATAATTTTACCTGTTCTAGTTTTTGGCAAATCAGACAATTGAAAAACATGTTTAGGGCGTGCAATCTTACCAATTTTTTCTGAGATATAATCAGAAACAACATATTTTAAATTTTTGTCAAGTGAACCATCTGCAACAAAAAAGATCACAATTGCCTCACCTGTAAGATCATCAGAAATTGCAATAGATGCAGCATCGGATATTTTAGGATGAGATATTATGGCATGCTCTATTTCAGCAGTACTCATCCGATGTCCTGAGACATTAATTACATCATCGGTTCTACCCTGCATATACCAAAGACCATCATCATCAACATAGACATAATCTCCATGGAACCAGACATTCTCAAATCTAGACCAGTAGGTTTCAAGATATCTTTCATCATCATTTAGCAACCCTCTAGTCATTGCAGGCCATGGTGATTTTATTACAAGATATCCATTCTGATTTTGTACTGAATTTCCTGCATCATCAAAAATATCAAGATTCATTCCAGGTACTGGAATACCTACAGTGCTTGGCTTTAACTTCATTCCAGGAAATACAGATAACATTGCACCGCCAATTTCTGTACCTCCAGATAAATTCATTATAGGGATTTTCCTATTTCCAACTTTTTCATACAACCACCACCATGAATCTTCATCAAGAGGCTCACCTGTTGTTGGAATATTTTTAATTTTATCTAAAGAGATCAATTTTCTCGGTTCAACATTGTTTTTTTTAAATAATCTTACTGCAGTTGGAGATATTCCAAAAATCGTTGCCTGATATCCTGATAGCATTTTCCAGATTCTATCCGATGTCGGAAAATCTAGTGTTCCATCATAAATGACAGCAGATGCACCCATCATCAATAACCCATAAACATTCCAAACTAAACCTGTAATCCAACCAATATCTGCAGGCCAGAACAACGTATCATTTTCATGTGTATCGATAAGATATGCAGCCTGGTGTCCTGCAAAAACAGAGAAACCTCCATGGGTATGAACTACACCTTTAGGTTTGCCTGTTGTTCCTGATGTATATAAAATAAACAATGGATCTTCGGAAGTCATGGATTCTGTATAAGATTGATTGTTTTGTGATTTTATCAAATCATTATAAAAAATATTTTTTTTAGATTCAACATAATTATCAATTCCCTTGTATGGAACAACAATAATTTTTTCAACATTAGTATTAACTACTGCAGTCTCAGAAGCCTGTTTTTGTGATATTTGTTTTCCTTTTCTATAGAAACCATCTGAGATGATGAGAATCTTTGCATTACAATCTTTTAATCGTACATGGAGTGATTCTGAACTATATCCAGAAAAAATCACCGTTTGAATTGCTCCAATTTTAGCGGCTGCAAGAATAGATAAAATTGCTTCTTCAATCATTGGCAAATAAATTGCAATTACATCTCCTTTTTTTACCCCTAATGATCTTAAACCATTTGCAAGTTTAGATATCTTGGAATCCAATTCAGAATAAGATATTTTTGATTTAATCCCATCTTCAGATTCAAAATAATATGCAATCTTTTGAGGCTTTTTATTTGTAAATTTTTCAACCGTTGATTTGTAGATATTTGTTTTTCCTCCAACAAACCATTTAGGCCATGCAATACCTTTGGAGATATCAAGTGTTTTTGTATAAGGGGCATCCCAAACTATGCCAATATCTTTGTCTACTGATTCCCAAAACCATTCCAAATCATCTATTGCTTTTTTAGATAATTCCTCAAAAGAGGATATGCCATGTTTTTTCATGAATCTAAAAATATTTGAATTCTGGATTTGGTTTTCTGTTGGGATAAATACAAAATCAGACAAGTTACAATTCTTCAAAACTTATAGAGTGTTAAAAGATTTTTTAATTTATGAGATATCTATTCCAAGGCGTCTAGCACATGCAATTGCAGACTTTCCATCATCTTCAGTAATTCCGGCTTTTAGGAACTTTTTAGTCAATTCTTTACCCATATTCATGGTATTTTCACGATAATATGCCCTTAGAATGACCCCTATTTGTTCATCCAATTTTTTCTTAGTAGCATCATTCATTCCCATTTGAAGTATAGATGCATCAGAGTTTGAAAGTATTTTGATAAATTCAATATCCTCCAATGAGAGCTCAGTCATTAGATATCAATCTACTCTTTAGTAAATTCAGAGTCAAGGCAGGATCTGCTTTACCTTTAGTTTTTTGCATTACCTTACCTACCAAATAGTTTATTGCTTTAGGATTTGATTTTGCCTGTTCCACTGCTTGTGGTTCTTCAGATATTATTTCCTCAATAATATGAGATAATTCAGACTCATTTGAGACATTACCTAGATCCAATTCAGATATTATTTGTGATAAGCTCTTTCCAGTTTGTACAATTTCATATAATGCATTTTTTGCAGAATTTCTAGAAATTCTTCCTGATTGAATTGAATCTGCTAAATCCTTAAGATGTGTAGCAGTAAATTTTGAATCTTTACGTTTTTCCCTTGTGTCCACTAATCCCATTAAATCTGTTGTAATGATGTTTGCAATCTCCTTTGCATTCTCTACAGTATGAGATTCTTCAAAAAGATCAGAATAAAATTTATCTGAAGACAACACATCTGCAACCTGTACTGGGATTTGATATTTTGAAACATATCTTTCTTTTTTTGAGCTAATACTCTCAGGCATTTTTGATTTTAACTCATTTCGGATTTCGGGGCTAATTGACACCCAAGGTATATCCCCTTCAAGAAAGTAACGATAGTCATGGTCTTCTTCTTTTGAACGAGATGAAACAGTAATTTTTCGTTGGTCATCCCAATGACGTGTTTCTTGAGTTATTGGTATTTCTCTAGAATGCAAGCTTTCTTGACGAGTGATTTCAAAGTGAACAGCTTTTTCTAAATCATGAAATGAACCAATATTTTTTATTTCCACTTTATTTCCACCTTCGATGGATACATTTGCATCTGCCCTCATTGCACCCTCTAAACTAGGATCAGAGACTCCTAGATTTTCTAAGAAATCAGATAAAATATTTAAAAAATCTCTCACCTGTTTTGGATTCTCAAAGTCTGGCTCCGTAACAATTTCAACCAAGGGAGTACCTGCACGGTTATAATCAACCAAAGTTATTTGATTTTTAGATGAACTACCCTCATAAATAATTCTACCAGGATCTTCTTCAAGCTGGATTCGGGTGATTCTGATTTTTTTATTACCTACCATAATTTCACCGGCACCCCCAACACTAGTATCACCATAAATGTTAAGTTGAGTTATTTGGAAATTTTTAGGTAAATCTGGATAAAAGTAATTTTTTCTAAAAAAAGCAATTTTTTCAGGAGTTTTACAGTTTAGTGCCATTGCAATAATTGTTGCTTTTTTTACCGCCTCTTGGTTTAATCTAGGTAAACTACCTGGCAAGCCCATACACACTGGACAGATGTTTTCATTTATTTGAAATTCTCTGTAATTTGCCTTACATGAACAAAATAATTTACTCTTCAAGTTTGTTAGTTGACAATGAATTTCCAAACCAATTTTTGTCATATTGGAACCTCTGGCAGTGTAACAGTATTTTCTAATGCATAGGCAGCTTGGAGTAATAATTTATCATTCATAGAATCTGCCATCAATTGAATTCCTACTGGAAGCCCGTTTGTAATTGCAAATGGAATTGATATTGCAGGCTTTCCAGTAAGATTTGCAGTAACAGTATTGATATCAACTAAAAACAAAGAAACAGGATCATCAATTTTTTCACCAATTTTAAATGGAAGTATTGGAACCGTTGGAGATATCAAAAGATCAAACTTCTTAAATGCTTCATTAATTTCTTTGGTAAGTTTACTTTTTACTTTCATTGCCTTTAGGAAATATTTGCCTGCATGTCCAGCGGATGGAACAAATCCTCCAATCATCATCCTTCTTTTCACTTCAGGTCCAAAATTTCTACGAGCCTTTGAAATGTATGAGTTAAACTCATAACCTTCAACAGGAAAATCATATCCATATCTTATATTGTCATATCTTGCAAGATTGCTTCCAGCCTCTGTTGCAGTAATTGTATAGTATGCAGCGACCGAATATTTTACCATGTTAAGGGATACTTCCTCGCATGTTGCACCTAAACTTTCTAGTTTCGATATTGCATCTTTTGTAGCAGATAAAACACTGGGATCAATACCGTCCCCGATCATCTCCTTGATTATGCCTATCTTTTTGCCTTCTATCCCAACATCAATATCTGAAAGATAGTTTGTATTTTTGTTATCTATTGTAGTATTATCATTTTCATCCAAACCCGAGATAATGTTAAGTATGAATGCTGTATCTTTAACAGTTCTAGTAAGAGGACCAATTTGCTCTATACTGTTTGCATATGAAATTAAACCATATCTACTAATTAACCCATATGTTGGCTTGTATCCAACCGTAGAACAAAAGCTTCCAGGATTTCTAACAGAACCCCCAGTGTCCGAACCAAGAGATGCAATACATTCAAATGCACTTACAGAAACTGCACTTCCTCCAGATGAACCACCTGGAACATATTCGATATTCCAGGGATTTTTACTTGGGCCAAATGCACTAAACTCAGTAGTTAACCCCATCGCAAATTCATCAAGATTTACTTTTCCAACAAATATTGCATCTTGTTCTTTTAGTTTAGTTATTGCTGTTGCATCATATGGTGCTATAAAATTTTCAAGCATTTTTGAGGCACAAGTCGTTTTTGAATTTTTTATACATATGTTATCCTTGATGGATATTGGCATTCCAAAGCACGAACCTACTTTAACTCCTGATTTTATTTTTTTATCAATCTCATGAGCTTGATCAACTGCATCTTCATTAACACTCAAGAAAGCATGAAGTTTATCATCAACATCAGATATTCTTTCCAGAGTTTTTGCCATAAAATCTTCAGATGATATGTTTCCATTTTTAACTTCTTGAACATATTCAAGTGCAGATATTTTTAGATTCATGATGACATCTTTGGTGCGTGGATATAGGTCCCTTTGTAGTGATTTATTTTTTCAATCAGTTTATCTGAAAATGGAATATGTTTATCTTCTCTAAGAGATGATATTTGAATTTCAGGCATTGAGATTTCTTCAGATTCAACTCCAGCAGAATCTAGAACATCAAAATATCCTATCATTTTTTTTACTTTATCAACATATTCTCTATGATCATCTATCTCTATTTTCATTAATTTAGAAACACGTGTGATCTCTTCTTGAGTAACCATTTAATCAATCAACCCATTGTGTTAATCTATCAATACCTAGCATTATTGGGTATCTTCTTGATATACAACGTATACTTTCAGGCATTATAGCCCAATAATTATCTAGCATTACGATCATAAATTGTGGGTATTTTTTTATATTATTAAACTATCATTTAATCCAAACATGATTTAACAACATCTCTGCGATATAATGGATAAATTAACCACAAATCACCATCTAGAACCCATGACAAAGAAATATAGATCCATAACAAAAAATAATGAGGCGATACCCAAATTCTTAAAAATAAATAGGTAGACGGTAATTATTGAATTTCAACTGTGTATTCCCATCTTGTAATTACAGACGTAATGACATTGAAGAAGACGAATTTCTAAAGCATTTGAGAGAAGAGCATCAAAATGAAATAATAGACATTTCGAAAAAAGAGAATATTCAAATTAAAATAGCAGAGATGATGACAGTATCGAACTCAAAAGTATTCATTAATTTGTAAATTCTAAATTTCAATACGCTTAAGTTAATAATTATTACAAAAGATTCATGAGTTTTAGAGCAAGTGTATTTTCATCAAAAGAATTAGCAGTAATCATAGGCATCTCAATCATCATTTCATCAATACTGTATATCACTTATGTTACAAGTAGGTAATTAGATTAGAACCTATAGATATGTGAAATACATAAAAACAAAATTGATTGCTAACTCAAAGAACTAGATAAGAATTGAATTAGGTTTAGTTGGTAAAATCGTTATTATTGCTACACTTTTTAATTAATTTATTCCTTGTTTTTGAATGTTTTAAATCTGAAAAATTGTTTTATTCATTATTTAATTAATGTTGTTTGCTAGCAGTTTAGATCAATAATTCTAACCATTAAAAAAACTTGATGTATAAAACTAAGGATCTAGGGATTCATTGAGATTTCTGCAAGTATGTAATATAATTTTTAAAATTCAAATACAAATTTTGTATTGATATTACTACACATGTTTAAATTCTATCCAATATTTTTTTCTTTTTTTCATTGAATTCTTTGTCAGTGATAATTCCTAATTCTTTGAGATTAGCTAGTTTTTCTAAAATTTCAAGACTTGATGTACCATACTGTGTACCAAGTTTGATTCGTCCTATAAGTAACTCAAAAAAATAAAAAAAGGCATTTATGAATTTTTTATAAAATTTTGGACCTTTCTTTTTTAACATACTTTTCTGCTCTAAGCCTTTTTCCATAATTTTTAGTGAATTAGATTTTATTTTTTTCAGATATTCTTTGGATTTAAGAAAGTCAGCAGTACTATTAGTAACTTCATTTATCTTCAACATGGATTCTTTCCCAAGTTGTTTTCCATGTTCTACTGTTTGGACATAATTTTTTGTAATATCTCCTAGAACATTCTCTTGTTTTTTCTTAATTATTTTTTTAAAATTTTCTGGTTTTTCTTTGTCATCAGTCAAGTAGTTAATCCTCAAAACTATAACCAAACAGGATTATTTTAACATCTTCATTATCAGAGCAAATTAAGAATTGGGAGGTTTAGCCTTTGATGGTGATTTTATCTCCAATTCCAATAATTTTATCAGATGGAATAATTTTTGTTTTAAAGTATGATTTCATCTCAAGAGATTCAATTTTGTTTGTTTCATAATTGAGATTTATCTTGATTACCTTACCTATTTTTTTCCCTTCCACATTTACAATCCTATCATGTGGTTTTATTGGGATTGAGTTTAATTTAAGAGATGATTCACCCAAGGTTTCAAAATATGCAACAGATATGAAATACTCTGTAGTTAGTCTCTTTTTTACCATGATTCCAGAAATTGAGAAAGTTTGAGGATCTATACAGAGAGAGTGTATTTTGCCGCAGTTATTTCCTTTACTGTCAAAAACAGATATTCCGACAAATTGTTGAGCAGACCAATATTTTGTCATGAAATTACTTTGACTATTCATATCTTAAGTAAGTGAGATCCATTTTACATGTTTTTTTGGCCAATTAATCATATACAAATAAAGCAATTCATTTTCACATGTTCTAAACATACTGCTAAAGAATGATAAAATCAGATAATGAGAAATAGAATCAAACAAAATTGACATTTCAGATATTGTATAGTATGTTATTTTAGCATCTTTTCTTAGATTTATTGAAATACAACTTAGTATGTTGAAATTAATATTTATAATCTCTGTAATATATTGGCATTGCTTATTGTCAAGTGAACATTGAAGGTTAGAGTATGTCTTGAATTCTTTTTAACCTGAATAGATATGATAACAACTTGGGATTGTCTGCAAGAATTGCTGATTTTATGGTGTCAATCGGTCAACATCTCTTGGATAAAATGTTACGTCCCGTATGTTTTCAGTGCCTGTAAGAGCCATTAATAGTCGTTCAAGTCCTATACCACATCCTGCGTGTGGTGGTACACCATAATCAAATGCCCCAAGATGATACTCAAATGAATCAATGTTCATTCCTTTGTTCTTCATTCTTTCTGCCAACTCATCACGTTTTTCAATTCTTGTACTGCCTGAAGATAATTCTAAATCTCCAAACATTAAATCAAATGATTCAGAAACTTTGGGATTGGATTTACTGCCCTTTACGTAAAATGGTTTTGGTGCAAGTGGCCAATCTTTGATAAAATAAAATCCCTCAAGACCAACTTTTTTGAGGTTTGACGGATACAAATCATCACCCCATTCGGTCTTTGCACCTGCTTTCTGCATTTTCTCTACTAATTCATCATAAGAATATCGTGGAATTTTTTCAGGAGTTTGAGGTGTAGTAAATCCTGCATCAGGATTATCTTTAAGGTAATCTTTGACTGCTTTAATTGAAATTTTTATTATGTCTTCAATTCTATTCATTACATCATTATAATCTACAAAAGCTTCCTCCAAATCAATTGAAATAGCCTCTGCAAGATGGCGATTTGTTCTAGATGCCTCTGCCCTAAAGATAGGTGCAATTTCAAAGACTTTTTCAAAGCTCATTGTTAGTTGTTCTTTATACAATTGGGGGCTTTGAGCTAGGAAGGCTTCCTTGTTGTAATAAAATATTGGAAATAGTGCAGCACCACCTTCAGTGGCAGTTGCAATCATTTTAGGAGTGTTAATCTCTACAAATGTTTGATCATTAAAATATGCTCTAATTGATTTTAACACTGCGTTCCTAGTCTTGAAAATATGTTGAAGTATGCTGCGTCTGAGATCAATAGGTCTTACCTCTAGTCTTGTGTCTATATTTTTTACAGTTTTTGCAGTAGGCTCAAAAGGAGGTATTTTTTCAACTTGTGAAAATACCCTCAACTCAGTAGGAATTATCTCAAACCCACCAGGTGCTTTTTTGGAGGATTTCACTTTTCCAACAACACCAATTGAAGAGTGTGCCTTCAGAGAAGATATTTTTTCACGAATTTCGTCTGGACAATCTCCTTTCTTTGCAACAATTGAAATGTCTCCATTTTTGTCGCAAATAGTAACAAAACTAATGTTTCCATGTCCACGAACCGTCAAAACCCAACCCATTACAGTAACGATTGTTCCATCCATAGAGGAATTGATTTCATCGGAATAGTGAGATCTGCGTAAAGACCCTAACTCAGTTTCTATCATAATTTACTTTCTTCTATGTTATGGTGTAATTAATTTTTAGGAATAGAATTTGGCGTAAACACTAAAAATCACCAAAATCAGACAAAAAGACGTTCAAAAAAGCCTCTTTCACGCTTTAATCTACCATTATTATTTTTCATTTTGTGTTTTGTAAAACCAGGTAAGCCATATGAAATTGTAAAAACAATCAAAAATGTCAAAAAATTTCTCAATGTAAATAATTTATGGTCCTGCAATACTACATCTGTTTGGTCCTAACTCCAGATCAGGAATATCCTTTTGGACAAATGGGAGTGAACCTTTGTTTATTTGAATTATTTTTCTATAGTTCATAGGTCTTGGTGGAGTCATTCCAACTACTTTCTTTACAAATTCTTCTTTGGAGAGTTGTAAAATCTCATGCTTACTTGCCTTTTCGATAGTGGTAAAGAACACACCATTTTCGGGTTTTACGGATATACCGTGATGTGCAGGAAAAACTATTGTATTGGACGGTAACTTTAACAGATTATTATGAAGTGAATTGTATAATTCTCCTGCAAACTCTTGTGCATTGTCTCGAAGATCTGGTCTACCTATACTTTCTATAAACAATATATCACCAGTAAACACATATTTTTCATCTACAACATATGACAAACTTCCTGGAGTGTGTCCAGGAGTATGAATGACTCGAAGTTTTGCTTTCCCAAATTCAAGTGAATCATCATCTTTTAGGAATTTGGATTCTCTTTCCCATTGTTCTAATCCACTTTCATAACAAGTAGAATTGGTAATCTTGGCTAGGTTCCAGGCAGATGATAGATGATCGGCATGTTGATGAGTGTCAATTATCTTGATAATCTTGGCATCATTTTGAATTGCTATCTCTTGGTATTTTTCAGCAGGAAAGAGAGGATCAATTACAATTGCTTGCTCTTCAGATATCAATAGGTAGGAAAGGCAGCCTTTGCCAATTTTCTCAACCTGAATTATCTTAGGATTTTGTTCAACTGCTGTTACTGGATTTATAACTTGACTCCATCCAGCAAGTCCCCCCACAAGTATATGTGATTTAATTCCATTTCTTGCGAGAGCAAATGTGGCCACCGTTGCTCTGTTGCCATGAGGACATATTGTGACAATCTCCTTGTCTTTTGGAATCTTTGATAAATTTTCTTCTTTGAAAATATCTTGCAGTGGGATGTTAACGCTTCCTGAGATCTTAAAATCAGAAAATTCATCAACGTCTCTTACATCAAGCAAAAATAGATCTTTGGAATCTTGTATCTTTTTCCACAAACTGTTTGAGTTAATAGATGATGATGGACTACCCTTGACAATCTCCCTATTCCATCCTTTCATACCCTTCTTCAAATAGTATGCGTTTAATCCAAATGATCGCATCATCTTTGCAGTTTTACTGGCAATTAAGCCATCAATATCCACTAGAACCACCTTTACATTTTTTGGAATTTTTGGCATAATAGTCTCTTTTGCCTTAGCGTCACAGATTGCATGAACTGCACCTGCGATGTGTCCGTTCTTATAGTCATATTCTAATCTTAAATCAAAAAGTAATAGAGGATCGTTCTTTTGTAATAACTCATATAATTCCTCTACTGTAACATCAAAGTTGTCTGGCACGAATTGATTTTTCATTAAACCAATATCAATATTACATAGAATTTTCATAATTGATTTTCATTTTTGGAAACTATGGTAGGAAATTGTCTGTGTTTGTAATATAATATAGTGTGAGATTATTAATATGAATAAAAACTCTATAGTTGGAATTGTCGTTGGTCTTATGATAGCAACTTCTTCTGTTTACTTTGTTGAAACTTCTGAGGAGATATTTGAAGAACAAGAATGATAAAAGGTCCGTTCTTTTTGGCAGTATCTATAACATACATTTCAGTTGTATTTTGAATGTTAAAGAATCCTAACAGTTCTGCACCGTATGTTGTGACCTAGCTGGAACTGTTGGGATAATCGTGCTGTATGGAATAACCAGAACAGATTTGGTAATCGTATTCGGATTGGATGCAGGAAATGTAAGCCATTTTGGAATGGTAACAAAGATAGTTCAAGTTGGAGTTGTAATTGGCTCTATTTGAGTACTAATTCAAACTAAGAAAGAAAAATGGTTACAAACCGAAGACATACCCAATGTGAGAAAACAATGAAGGTACTCACATTGGATTTATTTTTATCTCTTTCATTTTCAGTTTGCCCATTATTGTATTAGGAGGAGATGTGGCTAGGCGACTGACTATTTAGAGCTTGACTGTAAAATAGATACTGATTCTTGTTCAGATTCTGCAAAGATAAGATTTGAAAATAGAAGGAACAAATTAACAAAATTGGTAAAAAAATCCCGGAATTCAGTTCAAAAATCTGATGTGTCTTACAAATTTGAAAAATGGGTGATGAGTCATCATGGTGTGTTCATAAGGAATTCTAATCTTAGTATCCTAATACTGAAAAATATGTATTAAAGTATCTCGTGAATGAACACAAGGATTAAATTCAGAATTGGAAGACCAGTGTTTTTAGTTTGGAAATGGTGTTTATCCCAGTTCAGTTTTGATTGTTATTGTTATGCAAAATTACGCACAAATTTACTAATTTTCATAATGCTTATAGTATGTAGATATTTTAGTTCAAAACGACATGAATTTTCTAATTCTTTTGGTAATTGCAATATTCATCATTACTGCAGGTTATGTAGGGTATCATGCATCACAAGATCAACCGGTTGAGAAGATAAAAGGGCATTGGATTGAATTGGAGGCACCCAGTATAGTAACAAATTCGATTCAATCTCTACAAAATCTCAAACTGGAAATAACAACTACCTAAAAGCCGGATTTATATTAAATCAAGATCACTTTTCATAACGTTATGACGTTATCAGATAAGGAGAAAATAATTGCAATCATCTCAAATGGTATTACTGTTTTTTCACTTTTACAAGAAAGAGATGATCTGCCAAAAAATACTACAATGTATGATTTTGTCATGAAGGTGATTCCTGAAAATATCAAGGCGGAGTTAAATGTAGAGTTAATTGATGAGGTGTTTCAGTATGTTTCATCCGCACATAATTCATGGCGTGGATAAACACAGTTTATAATCACATATGAAAATACATTGTATTAATTTTCTGAAAGTGGTATGAGAGGATCATTTTTTATCTATTCATATTGAAATTATCAAACTTCCACCAAATGAGAAGAGATTCAAATACCTAAGAAACTAATTTGAAAGGTATGGCAAAAAATGAAAGAATAATTGCACAAGACTTGGCTGAACTAAAACATGTAATACAAACTCAAAACATTACCAAAATCACAGAGTCATGTAAAATATTGTCAAGAGATATTAAAAAATATCCTGTGAAACCAGAACTCGTTACCAGGTTAAAGCATATGTCTAGTTATTCAGAAATGTCAACATCAAATAAATCATTAGACGAAGAGATAAAAGAGATAAGCATTATTATCGACATTCTGATAAAGTCAATTTAAGTAAAAACATGCTTGAATGTTTTTTGCAAAATAACAATTTGTTTCATAGTGATCTCAATTCAAAAATAAATGAAATCAAAACTTTTGCCATGTCATTATCAATTATGATGTAATTTTAGAACCATTATAAAAATTGAATATTCCTCTTTAGATTGAATGTTATTGAGAAGAGAAAGATCAAGAGTTTGATATTTGTGTATGATCAACATTATTATCACATTATTTTTTAATCCGCCCTTAGTATCTATTTTTGATAACTGGATTTAGACATACCATAAATATTAACAAAAAATATCAAGATATGAACAATTAGTACTTACTGATAAATTGCTCATAGGGGTTTTAAACAAATTTTGAAAAGTACTCTCATGGATGAGTTTCATTACAAACAAACTCACTTTGTGAAATTAACCTGTGGTTATTTACTTCATAAAGATTCAGAGGAGCTGTATGAGAAATGCCTGCAACATGAGTAAGCACATTTCATGCAATAATCATTTCTTTTTCCAACACAAACCATGATTCTGCCTTGGTTCTAAGAAATAATATTGGTTTAGCAAATTAAATTACCATTTAATCTTGTGAAAAGACAGTTAAACAGACAAAAGAATCTTGACTTTCAAGCAAAATATTTTCCTACTCAACAATGATTAACTCTAATTAAATTCCACCATTTGCAATGAGAGTAAAATTTAAAATTAACAGGACAAAAAAAGAATTCAGTACGGAGCTTCCCTATGTACCTCAGGTAGGAGAAACGATGACAATTCACGAGGTAATACCAGGCACATATAAAATAAAATCAGTGGATCACGAGATCAAGGGAGGCTTTTACAATGCAAACATAGTCTTGTCATCTATAAATAAAAAGTCATAACCCAAATTCATTATTTCAAGGGTAATTTTATGTAAGATCCAAATAAGGTGTTAAAATTTTAATGGATCCATGGAGGATTGTATTTTGAATCAAATAGAACTAAGATGATTTATGCATATTTATAATGAGATTAATGTTTAATTCATAAAGTACAAGATTTAACTTACATTATCAAAATGACTGCAATAGCTACATTAGGATCACATTGCTCTTTGCAGGTTTTAAAAGGTGCAAAAGATGAAGGTTTAAAAACAATTCTTGTTTGTGAAAAAAAACGCGAACGACTTTATCGTAGGTTTCCATTTATTGATGAACTGATAATGGTTGATTCTTTCAAAGAAATTCTTGAAGAAAGATGCCAAATGATTCTTGAACAAAACAATGCTGTTTTGATTCCACATGGAACACTAATTGCACAAATGAGTTCTGAAGAAATTGAATCTATTAAAACTCCAATTTTTGGCAACAAGTGGATTCTAAGATGGGAATCAGACAGAGAGATGAAAGAAAAGTTAATGAGAGAAGCAAATCTACCAGTTCCAAAACCAGTAACAGATCCTAAAGACATTGACAAGTTGGTAATCGTAAAAAGACAAGGGGCTGCAGGAGGAAAAGGGTATTTCATGGCAGCTAACGAAGACGATTATAACAAAAAGAGAGATCAGTTAATTTTAGAAGGTACGATTTCTAAAGATGAAACCCTTTACATTCAGGAATATGCAGCAGGTGTTTTAGCATATTTACAATTCTTTTACTCGCCATTAAAAGAAGAATTGGAATTCTTTGGAGTTGATCAAAGACATGAATCAGACATAGAAGGATTGGCCAGAATTCCATCAGAACAGCAGTTAAAATCAAACAAAATTCCATCATTTAACGTCATTGGAAATAGTCCGCTTGTTTTACGAGAATCATTGTTAGACGAAGTGTATGTCATGGGAGAGAATTTTGTAAAAGCTTCTAAAAGAATAGTTTCCCCTGGAATGAATGGTCCATTTTGTATTGAAGGGGTATATGATGAAAATGCTAAATTCACGTCTTTTGAATTTTCAGCAAGAATCGTTGCTGGAAGCAACATCTACATGGATGGCTCCCCCTACTATTCACTTTTGTTTAATGAGTCTATGAGTATGGGAAAGCGAATAGCAAGAGAAGTAAAAACAAGTGTAGAAAGTAATCAACTAGATAAAATTACAACTTAAAATATTAACAAGATTATTTTGTAATAACTTCCATTCCATGCTGAGACTTTACTATGTATTTGTCTCTAATTTTTACACTTATCCAATCAATAACTAATACAGTCACCAACACAACCAGCATGAAAATTGCAGCTTTGCCATACTCAAAGAATTTGATATAATTAATTATGTAAAATCCAATTCCACCTGCACCAACTAATCCCAAAATACTAGTTTGACGAACATTATAATCAAACATGTAAAGCATTTGGCCCAGAAGATGCGATGCAGATTCAGGAATTACAACATACCGAATTAGCTGTAATTTTGAAACGCCAATTGAATTTACTGCATCCATGGGATCAGAGTCAATTGTTTCAATCACCTCATATTGCAATTTACCAATAAATCCTATAGTATACATAATAATTGCCAAAACACCTGCAAATGGTCCCAAACCAACCATGATTACAAATAAGATAGCCCATAAAATTGATGGAAATGTACGAATAGCTGCAAGCAATGCACGTGTTGGACCATAAATGTACTTGTTGTTTAGATTTCTGGCAGCAAGCATACTAAGTGGTAATGCTATTGCAACACCTACAACAGTTCCAATAAATGCCATCTGAATAGTTTCAAGCATTGCCCAAAAAGCTGTGGGGATATACTTTGGTTCAACAAGAACCATTTCCTCAACAATAACAGCAAGATTTGGTAACCCTTCAACAAAATCAATAGGATTTGCATCTACATTGTAAGATGCAATTACTAACAGAGCAATAATAATTCCAATGATGATGTTATTTTTAGGAGTCATTAGCGTACATCTCCATTATTTCGTCATTATTCATATCGCCGGTTTGAAAATCGACTATTGTATCTCCTTCAACACCTATTTCTAGAATTTTTTGGCCTTCTTTGATTACTGCAACTCTATTAGCATATTCTAAAGCTAATTCAATATCATGATGAACCATTATTGCGGTAAGATTCATTCTTTTTTGTGCACCAGTGATCAATTTCATTATCTCATGAGCAGTAACATGATCTAATTCTGAGACAATCTCATCAGCTAACAGTATAGTGGGTTTTTGCATTAATGCTCTAGCAATTGCCACTCTTCGTTTTTCACCCCCACTTAACATGTAGGCCTTTCTATTTTCCTTACCTGATAATCCAACTTGGGAGATAATTTTTTTGGCCTCTTGAATTTCATGTTCAGGAAATTTTTTTAATAATGATTCTAATTTTCCAAGTCTAGGCAATGCACCAATTAAAATATTTTCGAGAACAGTAATGTTTTTCACCAAACCTAAACTTTGTGGGATGTATCCAATCGTATGCATCATATTTTTGAATTTTTTATCATTCATGTTTGGTGTAACATAATCAATTTTGATTATTCCTTTACTTGGAATCATCATACCATTCATTAATTTGAGTAAAGTTGATTTTCCGGAACCTGATTGTCCAACAATTGCATAATTAGCACCTCTATCAATTGATAAATTAATACTCTCTAATGCAAAATTTTTTGAATCATATGATGTCCATACATCATTCATCTGAATAATCTTTTTTGTAGAAATTAATGAAAAAGAAGGTTTTTGAGACATTTGAATTTATTTTACTTCAAAAATCCCAGTTTTTATTTGCTCTTGTTACCTGCATCAAGAATTTTTTGATCAAGTCCAGTCAATGCATCAATATAATCCCCAAAATCACCAATATGCATAGTGGTGGTTGTCGGAACTAGTGCATCTGCACCATACAAATCCTTCAAAACGGAGTTGTTTTCATCATAGTTGAGTTCAACTAATGCATCAACTAATGCATCACGGGTGAATTCTGACATATCAGAACTAACCATAAATACATGTGATGGTACAGGTCCAATTGTTGCAACTGGACGCAATTTTAATTGATCTTCTAACTCAAGATACTTTTGCGGAGCAATATCTGAACCAAATGCCACATCTACATTTTCATTGAGGAGTAATTCTAAAGCAGCTTTGTACCCTCCTGCAAAAGTATAACTTTTAAAACTATTAGATAATGCAGATTCCAAAGCAACAATATCATCACCTTCAATTGTAATGTAGTCCTGTGTAACTAAAGCACCCATAGGTCGGATAAACCCTGAGGAGCCAGTTATGCTTGTAAATGCAACTCTTTTGTCAACTGTATCTTCTAACGAATGAATAGAATCGTTGCTAGCCAAAGTCCAAACCGTTGCCTGATAATTTACTTTACCTGCAACAATTTCAGCCAGTACTGCTTCTGCACCTGTACGTTGATGTGTAATCCACGCAGGACCAGTATCCATGAAAGCAGCGTCAATGTGACCAAATCGCATTCCCTCAATAATTGACTCATAGTTTGTAGGTACTACTATCTTAACATCGACACCAAGTTTATTTTCTAAGAATTTTTCCAGTGCTTGAGCTTTTGGTGTTAATTCATCAGATTTTTCAACTGGGATAAACCCAATAGTTATGGTATCAACATCAATTAGTTTGGGTTCAGATGAAACGGTAACGATGTCATTTTCAATCAGATATTTTATTCCGTTTAGAAATGTTGCATCATCTAGAGCGCCTTCAGCCCACCATCCAGCATTTTTTTTAATCCAATCAGGAACTAAACTCTCTGCTTGTACATGTTGAACCAAAGGAACGGACATAACGCCAAGTACTGCCATAGCAGTAAATAGTGTTAAAATTATTTGTCGTTTCATAACTATTGTTTCTTAGGATAAGCTAATTATTTAAAGCAAGATTTCATTCCAAGGGTATAGAATGGGGATAGAGATTAAAAATAATTTTTAACTACCATGTATTAAAAAGGGGAACATGTTTAATCGTAGTTATTTTTTACTAATTCGTAGATTAAACATTAGATCTAGGATTTACAGTGTTAGAATATAAATTCAGACTTGGCTCTAAATCATCTATAGTAATTTCAACTTTTCCAATTCTACTACGATATAATTTAATTTTTTTTCCTTCAGAGGAGATCACAAATTTGTCAACTTCAGCAAGAGCTAAATCTTCTAAAATTGAGAGTGTTTTGTAAACTGTTGAAAGTGAAATCTTTAATTCATTAGCAATTTGGGTTGCATCTTTTGATTCATTTTTTACTGAAAACAGTACAGATCTTGTACATATGTTACTAAGTGACTCAATAATTTTCTGCGTAATATCAAACTCAGATAATTGGATGATGTTTGGTTTTGTCAATCAAAATCACTCAATTAGGAATCAATGTAAGAACCGGATCAGGTTTCCTAATCGAGATATCTGCTTTGCTGATTCTGCTTCGATAAACTTTAAATTTTCTTCCTTTGTCAGAAAGTACCCATTTTTCTATTTCAATTAATGTTAGTTCTTCAAGATCTGTTAATTTTTTATAAACTGAACTTAGCGGAATCTTTAGCTTAACCGAAAGTTCTGATGCCGTATTTCCCTTTTTTATGATAGAAAATAAGATAGCTCGAGATTCTGAATCTGCTAAAGCTTCTATAACCTTTTGTGTTATATCATATTTTTTTAATTGTGGTAGTGTTAGTTTTCTTGACATTCAAGTTTTGTTAATTTCGTACGGATATTTAAACGAGGCGTGATAATTCTTATTCTATAGATTAAGAATGATTATGGATATGTTGGATATTTTTTAGAAAATTCCAGACGATTCCAGAAATAACCAAGAATTATTCCAATTGAAACCCAAAAGGAAGACACGCCAAATATTGACATTAATCTAAATTCATTCACCAAATTCATCGGTGCAATAATTTCATCAGGATTATCGGGCATCATAACAAATGAAATGGATATAAAAGTACCGTATCCGATTAGCGCAACAAGTTTTTGCTTGTTTTTAAATATTTTTGAAAGTTTGTAAAAACTAAATGCCGCGAATCCAGAAATTGCAATAAACGATAGATACAATACTGCTCGAAAAATCACAGTTTCACTATCACCAACAGTAGGGGGATTTGCAGGATATTTTAAGAAAGGAATCAAGTAAAGAGTGACCCACATAATTCCAGATAAAATAAGTGCCTTTTTGATATTGTTGATTCCATGCAATGAGTTTTTAGACAAGATAAACACAATTCCAAATAGAGAACCAACAGATATTCCCAAAATTACTCCGGCAAGAGTCTGGCCACTTTTTTGCCATGATCTATACCCCTCATAATTTATCCAGAAATCAGGAGTATCATTTTCATCACCTGAATCAAAGAGATTCTGATTTTCAATACCGATGGCTTGATTAAGATATGGTTCAACAATTGCAAAATTCACAATTCCATGAACAAGACCAGCAGATGAACCAGAAACTAAGGATGTATTAATTAATACACTAAAACCTAAAGAAGGAGATATAGTGATAATCACATCATCAGATGATAAATTTATTGCAGAAATTTCTGCAATCAATACGGCACTATGGACATTAGGAAATGAAAAAAATTAATCCTTAGTGACAAGGAAATCCTGCTGCATGTCGCATATCATGAGTAAGCTCATGGAGATAAAGATCAGTGAATGCTTGGTCACCATAAACTAGACTAAAGATATGCCCCTGATCAAATCCAACAACAAATAACCCCGCTACAAAAATAATTGCCAGTGCTATTATTGCAAGTTTTGGTACATCAGTTTTCGAGACATTAATTTGTCTTGTTTGAGACATGAGAATGATGTTTCTGTGAATATATTTAAGCTCTTGGATGATTGCAAACACATTAGAAAATGAAGATAGGTCACAAAAAAGATGATATTTTATGATCTAACAACAGATATTTTTGATGGGTATAATTAGTAAAAAATCATAAGGCGTGTAATTTATGAATAAAAATCAACAAGGATAAGTCAGATAGCCAGATTTCAGACATAATTAAGTATAATTAATTGATCTTTATAGATCGAAAAAATCTAAGTCATTACACAGATAATAAAAAAAATTCTGAAAAAAGGCTTTTCGTTTCAAATTTGAATCCATTTTCAGATTTGATTCAATGTAAATACAAACATAATGAAATAATTCAGCTAATGTATCAACCAAACTAAGATGAGTGATAACAATAGTAGGAAATCATTTTTCTATAGTGATGAACCTACAGAAAACCAATACGATTTTTGAAGGATTAAAAAATAAACATAAAGTAATAGGAAGAAATTAGAAAAAATATCAGAGACTATGACGATGATACAAAATAAAATTTAAAAATATCACTAATGTTTTGTAGTTCAATTTAAGAAGATATTTACTTGAAACAAACTTTCTCAAATTATGGCAAAATTATACTTATTGACAATTCCAATCATAATTGGAATTGCCACTGCAATGTTTTTGGTATCTTATTCTGAATCCGATAATGATTCACTTACATCGTCAAAATTAATTGGTAAAGGATCACCATTCCTAGGAGATGCAAATGCGCCAATCACAGTTTTAGAATGGGGGGATTATCAATGTACTTTTTGTTACAAATTCCATCAAAATACATTAGATGTTATTCTTGAAGATTATATCAAAACAGGAAAAGTAAAACTTGTCTTCAGAGATTTTCCGCTAAACGGTCAAGATTCTATTCTAGCAGCGGAGGCGTCATACTGTGCAGATGAACAAGAGAAGTATTGGCAATATCATGACGAATTATACAAAAATTGGGGTGGTGAGAGAACAGGATGGATAACAAGAGAATCACTGAACGTATTTGCAACTAGCGTTGATTTAGATTTGGATGAATTCAACAAATGTATTGATAGCCACAAATATCAAAATATAGTAAATACCAATTATGAATTTGGAAAAGAGATAGGAATTGATGCAACACCATCATTTTTAGTCTTCAATGATCAGAAAATTATCAAAATTAGAGGTAACCAACCATTAGAAGTATTTCTAAAATCATTTGATGAGTTATGATTTTAGAGAAATAGAAGTGAATCAATTAATATTCGCATAATGAGGAGAAAGTACAAATGAATAAGAAGATAGATGTTGAAAAGCAAGATTCAGTTAAAATCTATAAAATTAGAAAAATATTAGAAGAATTATCTCAAAAAACAGGGAGAGGTACAGAACTAATCTCGGTTTACATTCCAAAGGGAAAACAACTTCATGAAATTATTAGTTCACTTCAACAAGAACAAGGAACAGCAGACAATATCAAATCAGACTTGACAAGATCACATGTAGTTGATTCACTAGGTAAAGTAGTTCAGAGATTAAAAATGTACAAAAAAACACCAGAACGAGGATTAGTAGTATTTTGCGGAGCATTACCGCCAGAAGGTGGAGGCCCTTTAGGAAGTGAAGCCGTCACTGTTTGGGAAATTGATCCTCCAAAAGACTTGAATCAGTACCTGTATCGATGTGATGATCATTTTCATGTAGACATTCTAAAAGACATGCTAAAAGATGACAATCTGATTGGATTTTTAGCAATAGATGCAAAAGATGCAGGATGGGGATTGTTACATGGAGACAAGATTGAAGTGTTAAGTCAAACAGGTTCAGGAGTTGCAGGAAAACATAGACAGGGAGGACAATCTGCAAAAAGATTTCAGAAGCTCAGAGAGATGGAATTGACATATTATTTCAATAGAGTAGCAGAGACTACACGCGAATATTTTATCGATATTTATCCAATCAAAGGATTGGTAATTTCAGGACCAGGCCCTACAAAAGAAGATTTCATTAATGGTAATTATCTAGAATACAGACTACAAAACATGATAATCAATACAATTGATGCATCATATTCAGGCGCAGAGGGGATCAGAGAAGCATTTGCAAAGTCAGCAGATATTTTAGGAGATTTTAGAATGGTTGAAGAGAAAAAACTTGTAGAAGATTTGTTTAGAGAAATTAACTCCAATTCAGGTAAAGGCTCATACGGGTTACAAGAGGTCATAGATTATCTCAAAAACAATGTTGTCAAAACACTGATCATCACAGACAATACAAATCTTCACAGAGTTGAAGCCAAGTGTAAGCGATGCAAACATCTTCAAGAAGTGATTATTGAGAGACCAGAAGTAATTCCAAAAAAAACAGAATTTACAAGTACACCATGTCCATCGTGTAATGCTATGGATACAGAAGTTTTTGAACAGGATATTGTTGATTATCTAGAAATTCTTGCCGCAAAGACAGGTTCTCAGTTAGAGGTTATTTCTGGAAGCGCAGAACATGGAAACATGCTTGCAAGCCTAGGAAAAATTGGGGCAATTTTGAGATACAATCCAGGTCATACTAAGTAATAAAACTGCGAATTTTTATTGCAAGTTTTAAAAGTTCGTCATCATCTGAGATTTGTCGTTTTGTCCATACAGTTCCTTTGCTGTTATATCTTGGAATAATATGAATATGAACATGTGGGATAATTTGTTTTGCGGCTCTGCCGTTATTTTGACCCAAACTAAACGCATCGGCTCCAGTTGCATTTAATATTGCCTTTGCAATTTTTGGTACAACTGAGAAAACATTTCCAACATCAATAGAATCCATATCAGTAATTTTTTCATGATGCTTCCTTGGAACAACTAAACTGTGACCTACATCTATTGGATATTTATCTAAAAAGGCTACATGGTATTTGTCTTCATAAAGAAAATGTCCATCTCTTTTTCCATTTAGAATATCACAAAAAATACAATCCATACAGAACAATTATTTCTGATTTTATTTATTATTTTATGGAATAAATCATGTGAAATTGAATTAAACTGTCGAATGGTTAATTAGGGCAAATTTAAGACTCTGACTATCTAATGGGCCGAAAAGAGAGAAGAGAACGTGAAGAAAAACGTGAAAATTATGCCACGAAACATTCAGCAGCTAAAAGAAAACAAACCCTAATTGCTGTAGGAGTTTTGACCGGTATCGCATTAATTGTAGGTTATGCAGGATGGCTATTTGTTAACATGTCAGACAATGTTCCAGGCGGTCCAGAAAATGCAGGAGCCTTAGGTAGTGAGCATTCACATGCAGCATTACTAGTAAAAATATTTGGAGATAAATTTGATTTTTCAGCTCCTGCATATCAGATCAAATCAAGTTGGATTCATTTTGAAGGAAGAGATGGTTCTACAATACATAAACACGCCACAGGTGTTACTTTGGGATATCTTTTTGAGACATTACAACTTGGTCTTGACGATCAATGCTTTGTATTCCAAGATGGCAGAAGCTTCTGTACAAATGAGGATTATTCATTGGTATTTTACATAAATGGAAAACAGGTTCCAGACATCAGAGACTATGAAATCCAAGAAGATGACAGAATTCTGATTTCATACGGTGCTGAAACTCCTGAAGAGTTGCAATCACAACTACTAGAATTAGATAACCAAGATCTCATCAAATAGAATTTTCAGATTCTTCCTTTGTAGTAAATTGTGCCATCTTGTCAAAGAACATATAGTAACCACATCGGATACATCGAAGAACAGTTAGTTCAGTGGTAAGGAATTCTTTATCCTCAAATCTACCATTTAATTTTACATTCTCTCCTGCAATTTCAGCCTTGTTGCTTTTACATACGGGGCACTCTAGTGATTTTTGCTCCACAGTATCTGGACAAAATATTAGAATTTAAACTCAATGAAATATTTTGAAGTCTAAATTATTATCAAAAATAACCTATCATGTAGTTAATTTAAAATCCAAAAGTTTTTGTTAATTTTGTATGTCGAATCTTAAGATAGATTGTTTTCTAGTCACCCAAACTATTATCGATATTGATAAAAACAAAATAACTATTGCTAATCCTGCAAATTCTGGAATTATAGTAGTTCCATTTATGGTAATTAATTTGGCATAAGAAGGAATTTGGTTAATTATTAGTACAGTAGTTTCACTATCAAATTCCTGGGAAAATTCTTCTGTCATGACGCCATCAATAGATACAGAAGATATTCCACTGATCAGTGCAGACGGTAAAAACAATGTTAATGTATTGTCATCATTTATTGTGTTTCCCTTTAATTCAAGAGAAATTGATTTTGTGTTTTTATCAATGCTGACATGATCTACCAATCGGTTGAATTTATACTCTAAATCAAAGGTATTTGTACCATCTCCAAAATCCGAGCCAACATTTGGCAAAATGCTATAACCGCTACTTACGCTTACAAGACCTGTTTTCCAGGGATGAAGTGTGCAGTAATATGGAAATTCTCCTATCTCTGTGAATTTTTGCACAAATGATTTTCCCAGACCAATCTTGCCACTGTCAAAAATTCCATCAGGGCCTAACCTAGGTGTTCCAGAAGTCACTGTATGTGAAGTGGTGTCCCCATTTTTCCAAAAAATTGTATCATTTACTATAATTTCAATAAATCCTGATGCATCTCCATCCTTTTCACTTGACCAATGAAATGGAGCTGACATATCAGCTGAACCAGAAGGGATATTGATATCATAAACTGATTCTGCAAGTACTGAAGAAGAAGATAATAATGGAAGAATTATCAAAGAAGTCATTACAATCCAAATTAATTTTTTCAATTACAGTGTTTTGGAACTTTTTGGATTTAAAGTTATTCTGAATCAAACTTTTTGATGTCAAAAATCATTCTGAGTTACCAAATTTTTTTTATGCAAAAATTTTCAAGATTGTTTAAGGCTACTTTATATCCCACCTGTATCCCCTCATTTTTTGAAGTGATTTTAATTATAAATGAATTATATGAATATACAAGTTTAACAATTATGCCTTTACATGGTGAGAAAGTATTAAACTTAAACTTTGGAGTGTGAGTATATGCGCATACTACAACTACACTGTGATAGTATAGAGTATACTCCTACAAAAAAAGAGATAAAATCAGCTGAAGATATTGAGAATCCTCAAACTCAAAAACTAGAAGAGATCGTGGTTGTTTTTGTCGCAATGGAAGAAGGTGATGACTCTTCAGTTGCAAAAAATGCAATGTCACAGATAAAAAAGTCTATGGAAAAAATTGGTTGTAAAAAATTACTGTTATATCCATACGCTCATCTTAGTTCCAATTTAGCAAAACCTTCTACTGCCATGATGTTGCTCAAAGAGATGGAAAATAGCGCATCTGGTCTTGAAGTATCCCATTCACCATTTGGATGGACCAAATCATACAAATTACAAGTAAAGGGGCATCCTCTAGCTGAGAGTTCTAAAATCATCACAAAAGATTCCACAAGTTCAAAAGATGATGAGATTACATCTGAGGCCCTAAAAGGTGAATCTAAAATTCGCTCAATTTGGAAGATTATGACTCCTGATGGAGTAATGACAAATATTGGAGATTTTAATTTTTCAAAAAATAAAAATCTAGAGATTTTAGCAAAATACGAAGCAGCAAAACAACGACGTGTAGATGAGCCACCACCACATGTTGCATTAATGAAGAAGATGGGAATAGCTGATTACGAACCTGCGTCAGACTCTGGCAACATGAGATTTTATCCTAATGGACGTTTAATAAAATCATTAATTGAACGCTATGTTACTGATAGAGTTAAGGAATATGGCGGGTATGAAGTTGAAACACCAATTATGTATGATTCAGAACATCCAAGTATGATCAGCTATTTTAATAGGTTTCCTGCGCGACAATACAATATTAATTCAGAAGGGAAAAAATTATTTTTGAGGTTTGCTGCATGCTTTGGTCAATTCTTAATGGCAAATCAATATCAATTATCTTACAGAAACTTACCGTACAGACTATACGAGTTAACACGGTATAGTTTTAGACGTGAACAATCTGGCGAGTTAGTTGGTCTGAGACGATTAAGAGCATTTACAATGCCTGATTGTCATGCATTTTGTAAGGACATCGATCAAGCCATAGATGAGATAAAGACAAGATTTGATTTATCTCAAAGTGTTCTTCATGAACTTGGAATTGAAGGATCAGATTATGATATGGCGATTCGTTTTACTGAAGACTTTTACAATGAAAATAAATCTGCAATTGAAGAGATAGTAAAGAAACATGGTAGACCGGTACTAGTTGAAATGTGGAAAGAGAAATTCTTTTACTTTGTTTTAAAATGGGAGTTTAACTTTATTGATAATCTTGGAAAGGCATCTGCTTTATCCACTGATCAGATTGATGTTGAAAATGGCAATAGATACAATATTGATTTTGTGGATGAACATAATCAAAAGCAAAATCCAATCATTTTGCATAATTCCCCCAGTGGTGCAATAGAGAGAATAATTTATGCTTTATTGGAAAAAGCAGCCAAAAAGATTAAGGAAGGACAAAAGCCACAATTCCCATTATGGTTAGCTCCAACACAGGTTAGAGTAATTCCATTAAAACAAGAGTTTAATAATTTTTGCGAAAGTTTAGTTGATAAAATTTCATCAAACGACATCCGCATTGACATTGACGATAGAAATGAGAGTATAGGAAAGAGAATTCGTGAAGCAGAAAAAGAATGGATTAGATACATTTTGGTAATTGGTGAAAAGGAAACAAATTCACAAAATCTAAGTATACGAGATCGGAAAACAGGAAATGTCAGAGAAGTATCTTTTGATGATTTTCTAAATGAGATCAAAGAACAAACGGATGGAAAACCATTCACGGGTTTGAATTTGCCGAAACATCTATCAAAGAGACCCCAATTGATGGTGTAAAATGAGCTTTCTGGACTTGTACATGAATAGAAACCCACTGATCACTGCATCAGATGATGATTCTGAACCTGTTGCAACCATTTTTGGTGTTCCATTTGATGCAACACACTCTTACAAGCCAGGTTGTAGATTTGGCCCCGATGTAATTCGTGATTCATTTAACAATATCGAGATTTTTCACCCTGATCTTCAAGTAGATTTGGAAGCAGCCAACATCGAGGATTTGGGAAACACTAGACATACTGTTGTGGCATCAGAAATGATTGATATGATAAAAAAAATTACCACTGAACTTGTTGCAAAAAAAAGACAGTTATTCATTTTGGGAGGTGAACATTCTATCACATATGGAACTTACACCAGTTTTCCAAAAGAGACGGGATATGTTGTGTTTGATGCTCATTATGACTTGCGAGATGAATTTGCAGACATTAAATTAAGCCATGCATCATATCTTCGAAGAATTGTAGAAGAAAGAGGTGCTGAAAATATCCTACATGTTGGTGCCAGGGCTTTTGTAAAAGAAGAACTAGTGTTTCTTAAGGAGAATAACATCAAAACTATTACCGATAGACAGATTAGAGATGGAGACGGACCACGCCTCCTAAAAGATTACGTATCTACATTTGATACAATTTATTCGAGTTTTGATCTGGATGTACTAGATCCTGCATATGCACCAGGTGTTGGAAATCCTGAAGCTGTAGGAATAACTTCAAGGGAATTGTTTGACATGATCCATACATTTGAAGAAACAAAAATTGTGGGAGTAGACATTGTGGAACTAAACCCTTATCATGATAACGGTGCAACTGCATCGTTAGCTGCAAAAATAATTTCTAACTTGATTGCCATTAACTTGTCTCAACTTAAATAATTTAGTACATCGTCTACCAAAGAAATAGATTGTTCCAATTGGAATTAAATTTCAATTACGATCACAGATAAAATCATAATTTGGAGGATGCTCATAAAATAGCATCATATTTTCATCATTTTTTTATACTGATCCTTCTAATCTATGCCTAATCTTACAAATATTGACTCTGGTTTTTCATGGATTTATCCTCATCACTTTATTAGATGGGAAAATTGGGAATATCACATGCTAAACAATTTGCGTGAGTCACTTCGACCTGCACTTGAAAAAATAGGTAGGGGATTTGCATTAACGGGTTTATCTCCTGATTTTTGGACTTTTGTAGGTCTTTTGTTTGCCATAACATCTGCAGTTGTTTATGGCTTGGGAATTGAATATGGGTTAATCATTGGTGGTGTTTTGTTACTTGTTTCAGGATTCTTTGACATGGTTGATGGTCAAGTTGCGCGAGTTACAGGCAAGACTTCGGTTAAGGGTTCATACCTTGATTCAATGTTTGATAAAATTGCAGAAGTAGCAATATTTTTAGGAATTTTGATTGGAGGATATGCTGAACCATATCTTGTGTTGCTTGCAATAACTTTGTCTTTATTGGTAAGTTATGCACGAGCAAAATCTGATGCAATAAACATAAAGTTGCAAGGAATTGGCATAGGTGAAAGAGCAGAAAGATTATTGGTAATTGCGATAATTGGAATTATTGGATTTATTGAATATGCAGTGATCATAGTTGTGATAATTGCAGGGATCACTTTAATTCAAAGAATGATTGTCACAGTAAAAAACATTCAAGAAAAAGACTAACGTAATTTTCCGCGTTTTCTTCTACTATCTTCTGATCTAATTTTCAGAATTTTAAAATGAATTGCACATGAAATACAATAGTGTTTCAAGACTGTTGGTGACGCAATATATGCTCCCTGCGCACGTAGTTCTTTTGCCAATGTATGTTCAACAAGATTTAATCGAGATGTAACTTTTTTTGCCTTGTCCTTAGGAACTGTTTGTCCACAGTTTGTACATTGTACTGTACCCGAGGATCCCTTTCCTCCTTTTGTACGACCTCTACTTGCACGCTTAAGTGGCATGAACCTGAACAAATTTGCCTACTTATATTCTTGATGCCTGTTTTTTGTAGATTATGACAAAGATGACTACAGATATGATGATGACAAAGATGACGATAATGACAAGTCAGAAAGAGAAGAGAGAAAATCAGATTGTATGAAAAAATAACAAAATTCTTTTTTTAATCATACAACTTTTTACAAAGTTCTTAACTCAATCGTCTCCAATAATAATATGCAACACTACCAATGCTGTAAGTAATATCACAAGACCGAACTGGCCATGAAGCAACTTGCCAAATATTTTGGAGTTTCGAGATGATGTGTACTTTAGCAATAATCCACTTACCATCATCACACTCATCACTATGGCCAAAGATAGAGAAATTGAATCCAGATGCCTGAATAACATCAGACCATGAGTCATTCCCGCAAAATATCCAATAGAATTGAGCATTATGTGAAAATTTAGAACTGGTTTGTAGACAGTTCTGATCTGTTTTGCGATCTGTATTGTCGAACTGCTTGTCTTAAGTGCATATCTTCGGATTTTATTCATTGCAATAAAAGGTACGTTTGCCATTATTCCAGCTCCAACTGCAACCCATCCTAGGTTTTCTACAATGTCTTCTGCATCGTCATCATTGTCACCGGCATATGTTAGAGTTGGAGGAATCACCAGTAATATCAGTACTGTCAAAAACACAACAAGTTTCAGACCATTTTTTTTATTTGTCATGATTTTAGATGTGATTTTCTTTTTGAGGATGTGATCTTAAACGCAGTGTAAACTACTGATACTCCAATTGCTGCAATAGTGCCATACAGGATAACATTACCTATGTCTGTACCTAAAGGAATTCCTTCATCATGATGTTCTCTTTCTCGTTTCATTTCTCCATAACCCTCTCTATCATCATCTTCCTCTTCGGCATATACAGTTGGAATTATGTATGTCGTCGATAACATAACAAACAGTACAAACACAAACAAAATAGGTTTCATATGTGGTCGTGATTTAAGATTTACAGATTTAAAGAAAGTATATTATTTTCAGATATGGAAATCAAATTCAAAAATCAATAACGGGAATCTGGAAATCAATTATATTCGATTATCTCTTACTTGGAACAGTTTGCAAAACCAAATCTTTGTTATCACGGTAATTTTATCTGTTTTACTTTTGATTCCTACTGGTGTCTATGCAGAAAATATTTTCAGGGAAACAGAGGCTTTTGGACAGTATCCTGATATTGGACAGATTATGGCAGAAAAGATTACCTTTGAGTTTGGGGACGATATGTTTGATATTTATTATGGATACAAGGGAAGTCTTGACTCCATGGGATCTAAATATGAAGAACCAATATTGTTTTCTATGACAATCAACGAGGAAAGAAAATCAATTGAAATCATCATGGAAGATGTTCCTGAGAAAACTGATTTTTGGGTAAGAATACCACCTGAAGTGCTTTATGCAGAAGGTGAAAAATTCACTGTTCTGGTAGATGGTGTGAATACTGGATATGATCTGATCATTTTTCCAAATGATTATGCGATTGGATTTATCATTTCAGAAACCACCGAAAATATTGAAATCGTCGGAACTAGGGTTATTCCTGAATTTGGATCTTTTTCAATCATGATTCTAGGAATTTCAATAGTGGGTTTGGTTTATTTTATTCAACAAACATCATTTGGTAGAGTTCGGATAAGAAACAATCCCAGTAAATAATAAAGAACAAGACAAATCTAGATATAATTTTTGAAATTAAACCAATCTTGAAGGATATTGGATTAAACTCAAGATAATGAATTTAAATTAATGTCAGAGTGCAAAATAAATCGCCCTAACTGTATCTCCTGACATGTTGTACTTTCATCATAATTTGAACCAAAATGTGGCTCCAGACGGTTAATCGTGACCCTACTTAACATCACACTACAAATGGAAATCACACTAATGGCTAATGTTCAACACGATAAATGTATTACAAGAAGATGAAGTCCATTATTCAACAATCAGTATAACTCTTAGAATAATGGGAAAACTACAAAAGCATCAAAAACAATCTTTATTTTTTAATCAAAAATTGAAGAATGTTCAAACCGTGGGTACTGGCATTTTACAAGGAGAAGATATCTTTTGATCCTCTAAACCTAGATAGATTCCCATAAAGACCAAGATTCAAGAATGTCCTTTCACTTGGAAGTATCCTTGTCAAGGATTCTAACTAAAATCAATTTAAGCAGTAATTGTTGTAATGCTTCATATCGTATTATTTTTGAATAAGTAGGTTTTTCGTGCATTGTACTCTTGTAGGATGCTAGTAAATAATATCTATTTTATGCCTGAGATGTGCCAAAAATTACCATATCTTTTAATCTTAGATCTAATTATTCTATATGTTATCAGATGCACGGTCTTTGTCATAATTGCTTTACATCTGGGACTAAAATTGAAGTAATTAAGGGCAGAATTCTTTGCAAAAAATGTATTGAAAAAAACAATGCAAAAAACTAAATCACGATTCAGTAAATGAAATGAAATGAAATTAGCTATTTTTTCTCACTGTACAATAGATTCTATAAATCTTAAAGATCAAACCTATGAACAAATTGGAGGATCTGCTTGCTATTGCGGACTTACGGCACGAGAATTCAAGTTTGATGTGGACTTGTTTACAAAAATTGGTCCTGACTTTCCAAAACAGTATCTTACTCAAAATAAAATCAAATTCACAAATGCTGAATCTAAAAAAAATACTACAAAATTCAGCATCTCAATTACAGGATCTGACAGAGTCCTAAAACTTGAAAATGAATGTGAGCCTATAGAGTATTCGAGGGTTAATGCTGATGGTCATCTTGTTAGCCCAATATATCATGAGATAACTGATGATACTTTTAAAAAAATAAATGATGATTCAAATTTTCTTTTTGTAGATCCTCAAGGTTTTCTGAGAAGAAAAGATTCACAAAACAATATTTTTTTAGAAAAGACTAATCTTGATTTATCTGGTGTTGATGCAATAAAGGTTAATCCTGAAGAATCTCAACAAATTGTTAGTGGTACTCATGATGAAATGATGTTAGCATTACAGAAAAAAGGAGCTAAGTATGTTTTATTGACAAACAAAGAAAATGTTTCTCTTTTGGTAAAAGATAAGGTATACTCTATAATTCTTCCAAATAAGCAAATTCATGACACCACAGGGATAGGTGATATTTTCTGTGCTACATTTGTATGTACGATGCTCAAAGAAAAAGACTTTTTGTGGGCATTGTGTTTTGCAGGAGGTGCTGCCCAAGCTGCACTTGATTCAAAAAATCTAGGTTTGCAAAAAATTCCTTCAAAAGGAACAGTTCAAACAAATGCCTCATATTTTTATAATTTGGTAAAATTTAGAGACATATAATCATCATTCTTTTATTGAACATGATTGATTGATTCTTCTATGCAAATAGGAATTTATGGTTCAGGAACTACTGAATCAGCGGCAAGGACGATAAAGAAAATACTTGACGATTCAGGAATCAAGTCGTTTCCAATTGGTAAATCTAAAAACAAGGAATCGGACTGTGTCATTGTTTTAGGTGGGGATAAGGGGGTTAGAAATTATTTTCATAGGACATTTGATTCCATCTCTCCAGTACTAGGAGTGAGTGAAGGTGAGGCAAGTGGTTTTTTAGCTCAAGTTGAACTTAGAGAATTTTCGGCATATGTTAGTATTTTAAAAAGACAAAATTACGTTGTAGAAGAGGTTCCACGATTAGGAGTAAAGATTGATGGAAAAAATGTTTACCCAGTTCTAAATGATGTTGCAGTATTTTCATCAAAGAGTGCAATGTTGATGGAGCATACACTTCGAGTAAATGGCGATGAAGTATGGCACGATAACAGTGACGGGGTAATTATATCAACCCCAATTGGATCTTCAGCTTACTCAATGTCTGCAGGTGGTCCTGTACTGTTTCAAGATTCTGCGGTATTTGAAATAATTTCTGTAAACTCACTGGATGTTACAAGAAGGCCAATTATTGTTTCTAACAAAAGTTCAATTGAAATTGATGACATCTCTGCAAGGTTACACTGTGAAGTTATTCTTGATGGTTTGGATAGATACAAGGTAAGTAAGATTGTTGAGTGTTCTCAATTCCTTCCACCTGCAAAAATTATCAGACTTAAAAAAGACTCGACAGCAATTTCTGCGTTGGCAAAAAAAGTACATCTTGCAGGAGAATTACTTAGTATGCCTCCAAGCTCAAAATTACTATTGAAGACATTAGAATATGAGGGTGCATTGACCCAAAAAGATTTGGCAAATAAAACATTACTTCCAGATAGAACTGTCAGATTAGCCTTGAGTCATTTGCTGAAAAAGGGATATGTGAAGAAAAAGGTATCAATTAGAGATGCTAGACAGAAAATTTATGAAATATCTAGAATAGAATAATCTCTTTGATGTTATTTTTTAGGAAATTTACTGATATATGATTAGTCATTTTGCCTAGATATACCAACATTTTGAATATTTTTCAAGACACTTCTGTAAATAAAATTCATTTATCCAACATCATTTTACTGCCACATACATTACAATTTGTTATCATTCTTTTTTTAAAATTTTTTTAACGCATATAATTTATCAAGTTTTAAATAATCATCATCTAATATTGAGTTTATTTTTCTGCAGATGCCTTTACAAATGCTTCAAAAATTTCTTCTGGGAATCCAGGTCGACTATTAAATTCTGGATGGAATTGAACACCTAGATAAAATTTATGTGATGGTATCTCAAGCATCTCCATTCTTTTTCCATTATCACTTTCAGCTGAAAATATCAACCCATTTTTTTCAAATTCTGGAAGGTATTTTTTATTAATTTCATATCGGTGTCTGTGACGCTTGTTAATTATGGTTCTATGGTAAATTTTTTGTGCCTTTGTGTTGTCTTTAATGAATATTTCATTTGCACCTAATCTAAGGGATCCTCCTATATCTGAAATATCTTTTTGATCTGGAAGTAAATCTACAATTGGATTTATTGCATCACTTTTGATCTCTGTAGAATTTGCATCTTCTAACTTTAGGACATTTCTTCCAAATGCCACTGCTGCCAATTGAAATCCAAAGCATATTCCAAGATAGGGTATGTTTTTCTCACGAGCAAAGTTTGCAGTTTGAATAATCCCCTCTGATCCTCTTATACCAAATCCTCCTGGAACTAGGATTCCATCATATTTTGATAAAATGTTATAGTCTGTAATTGATTCTGAATCAATCCAATCTATATCAATTGAATTACCTATTTTTGCTCCTGCATGTTTCAGTGCATGGTTTACACTAACATAACTGTCTGCAAGTGTAACATATTTTCCAACCATTGCAATCTTTATCTTCTGGCCTTCATGGTTCACCATGTTTTCTGTAATCTTATTCCATTGGTCCCATTTGGTAGATGTATTGACCATACCAACCTTTCCAAATTTTGTAAATATCGAATCCATAATTCCTTGATCATGAAGCATCTGTGGGACTTTGAAAATGGACTTTGCATCATGACATGATAAAACGTCTTTTGGTGTGACATTTGTAAACATTGCAATCTTTTTCTTGGTTTTCTCTTCTAGTGGAAGAGTACATCTTACTGCCAAAAAATCTGGCTGAATACCTATTCTTCTGAGTTCCTGAACACTGTGCTGAGTCGGTTTTGTTTTTTGTTCTCCTACTACATCAAGCGATGGTGCTAATGTCACATGAACAAAAATCACACCTTGGGGGCCTTCTTCAACTTTCATCTGTCTTAGTGCCTCTAAGAAGGGTAACGATTCTATGTCCCCCACAGTACCCCCACATTCTACAATCAAAAAGTCTAATTTTTCATCTTCTGCAATTTTTCTAATTCTATTTTTTATCTCATCAGTCACATGCGGGATAATCTGAACACATGCTCCTAAATAGTCTCCTTTTCTTTCGGCCTCAATTACAGAAGAGTAAACTTGAGCCGTTGTAATGTTATGACTTTTAAGAATATTTTGATTTAGAAATCGCTCATAATTTCCAATGTCCATATCACATTCACCACCATCTTCAGTAACAAAGACTTCTCCGTGAGCGACGGGATTCATTGTACCTGCATCATAGTTAAGATATGGATCTATTTTGACACATGATACTTTTTGATCTACTAACTGTAATAATTTTGCAATTGAGGAAGTAGTTACACCTTTTCCAAGACCTGACATTACACCTCCTGTCACAAAAATAAACTTCGTCTGCACATCAATGAAACAAGCATCTGGTTTTTGTATGTTTTGTCGATCTTGAATAGTTGAAATACCAGATTATATACATCAATAATATGAGAGTAGACTTTTTTGCTTTATCGCTATTCATGTTATTTAGTATAGGATTTGGGAGTTTGGCCTTTGCTGAAACATATAATATTAAAATTCCATCAGGTGCAGCAGATCCTAATGCTCCTTATTTTTGGTCTGAAAAATCAACAGGCGTAACTACAGGTAAAATCACGATATATCCAGGGGATTCAGTTACTTGGAGTAATGCAGACACTGCATTTCACACAATTACTTCAGTTACTAAAGATGGTCAAGTAGATGGTCTCTTTGACAGTGGTTTTTTCACTGCTGGAAAACATTACACTAGACAATTTAATGACATTGGCGATTTTTACTACTTTTGTAGCATACACCCTTACATGAATGGAGTAGTTCATGTAGTGAATAATCCTGGAAGCGTTAGATCAATTGATGGTGTAGCTTCTGGATACACCGATGACGGTTTAGGATTTAAGATCAAATACATTTTAGACACCAATCTCCAAAAGGAGGTTCATGTAGATCCTAAAGGAAATACATTAACATTTACTATTTCTGGCGATACATTAAATGAACAAATCATATTAATTTTGCCTTCAAATCTTATTGATGAACCAAACACCGCTTTAGTAGATGGAAACATGGTGGATTTTACAAGTGAAGAATCATCTACTGGAACCAAATTAACAATTCCAATAGAACCACATTCTAGAGAGATTAAAATTATTGGCACCCATGTAATCCCTGAATTTGGATTCTTGGCAATTAGTATACTAAGTATTGGTTTATTTTCTACTTTATTTATGGCTCGCTCTAAATTTTCTTTATTCAAATAGTTACGATCTTTACAAGTGTATAAAAAAAATTCTTTTTTTTAATAAATTTTTGTTTTTTTTACCATAGTTTTTTTATTTTTCTTTGAGCTAAATTCCTTGAGAACATCTGGTATGGCAGTCAAAACTGGAAATAACAATCCCTTCAACCAGTTTGTGTACGACTGCCACACTTTTGACGGATTAGAGAATGGTTTGTTTTTTGAGACTCTTAGTAAACTGCGAAATTTTTAATTCTAGTTTATCCTGTGATGTATTATTAATTAATTTCAGGTATGCGCTACCAACAATTATTGCATCAGCACCTGCCTTTACATACGTTTTAACGTCTTCAGGAGTTGACACACCAAATCCTATACCAAGTGGAATGATTCCTTTCGTCTGTTTTTTTACATTCTTAATTGCATCTAGTGTGTAACTTTTAATTCCTGTTTTGACTCCTGTTGTACCAAAAACTGCAACGAGATACAAAAAGCCAGTTGATGCTTTGGAAATTTTCTGTATTCTGGTTTTACTGGTATTGGGGGATATTAGAAAGATAGTATCCGTGTTATTTTTTGCTGCTTGAATATACTCTTTTGATTCCTCAATTGACATATCAGGAAGAATAAATCCATCAATTCCTGCCTTTTTAGCTTCTGCAATAAACCTTGGATACCCTGTGTGAAATAAGATATTGGTATACGTCATCATTACAAGTGGAATGTCGGTCATTTTTCGGATCTTCTTAATAATTTTAAAATATTTGGAAATTGTGGTTCCATTTTGAAGTGACACATTACTTGCGTTTTGGATAACAGGTCCATCAGCTAGTGGATCTGAAAATGGAAATCCTAATTCGATAATATCTACGCCACCAGTTACTAATCCTCGTACAACTGCAATTGTTGCTTTTTCATTTGGGAATCCAACCATAATGTATGCAATTAATGCCCTTTGATTCTTTGCAGCAAGATCTGCAAACTTTTCTTTAATCTTTGACATGTTTATCCAAATAGTTTTGTACTTCTTCTACATCTTTATCTCCTCTACCAGATAATGTAACTACGATTGATTCTGATTTTTTTCCTTTTCTTGCAACCTTCATCGCTTCAGCAATTGCGTGAGACGATTCAAGGGCAGGTATAATTCCTTCAGTTCTTGTTAATATTAAGAATGCATCTATTACTTCTTTATCTGTAGCAGAATGATATTTGATACGTTTTGTATCCTTATAGTATGAATGCTCTGGTCCTACTCCAGGATAATCCAATCCTGCTGAAATGCTATGCGTTTCTGTAATTTGACCTTCTTTATCTTGAAGCAAATATGTCATCATCCCATGCAACACTCCTTTGCTTCCAGCAGATAATGTTGCAGAATGCATTTTTGATTTTAATCCTTGACCTGCAGCTTCTACCCCAATAATTTCTGCATTGGTATCTACCAGAGGATAAAAGGTTCCAATTGCATTAGAACCACCACCCACACATGCTATTACATAATCTGGTGCCTTGTTGTTAATTTTTTTCATTTGTGATTTAATTTCTTTACCAATCACGCTTTGGAAATCTCTGACCATTACTGGGTATGGATGAGGACCTACTGCTGAGCCTAGAAGATAATATGTCGTCTCCACATTAGTAATCCAATCTCTAATTGCTTCGTTAATTGCGTCTTTTAGTGTCATGGAACCTGATTTTACTGGATGTACTTTGGAGCCAAGCATATTCATCCTATACACATTAAGTTTTTGTCTCATCGTATCTTTGTAACCCATATACACTTCAGATTTCATTCCCAAAGATGCACATGCCATTGCAGTTGCGACCCCGTGTTGTCCTGCACCTGTTTCTGCAATGATTCTTTTTTTATTCATTCTTTTTGCAAGAATTGCCTGACCCAATGTATTGTTGATTTTATGAGCCCCTCCATGCAGCAGATCTTCTCTTTTTAGATAAATTTTTGCCCCGCCAATTTTTTCTGACAAATTTTTTGCGTAGTACAATGGCGTTGGTCTTCCTGCATAGACTTTGAGATAATAATCGAGTTCTTTTTTGAAACTGCTGTCATTTTTGAATTTAAGATAATTTTCTTCCAGTTCTTCAATCGCAGGAACTAGAGTTTCTGGTATGTATTTCCCACCAAACTCACCGAATCGACCATTTATAGGATATTTCAATATGCATTCACCAATTTTTTAACTTGTTCTTCAATGTTGTCACTTTTCATTATACTTGAACCTATCAAAAATGCATCCGCTCCACACTTTTTTAAATATTGAATATCTTCAGGAGTATCAATACCACTTTCTGAAAGAATTAGTCTTTTCTTTTCAAACCCTAAAAGAATTTTCTCTGTTGTTTTTAGATCAATTTCCAGTGTGTCAAGATTTCTGTTGTTAATTCCAATAAGATCTGCGTTTGTCTTTAGTGCATTTTGAAACTCTTGGTTAGTGTGAACTTCAAGTAAAATTTCCAATCCTTGTTTGTGTCCATAACCTATAAACTCATCAATTTCAGATAAAAATCTCTGATCAAAAAGGGACTGAATAAGTAGCATAAAATCAGCCCCAATTTTTTTTGCAGTATCAATCTGAACTTTGTCGATAATAATATCTTTCATTAACATTGGAACATCCACTGTCTGCCTTACATTCATGAAGTACTCCGGTGAACCATTAAACAAGTGTGGCTGAGTTAATACTGAAAGTGCTTTTGAACCTCCAGCAATCATCTGAGATGCAATACTTACAGGATCCGCCAATGTTCTAATTTTACCTAATGAGGGAGATGAGAATTTAATCTCAGTTAGCAATGTTGCGTGGGGATTCATCTTGATAATTTGTTTAAAATCTTTGGTTGATTTTTTCAAATTGACATCTATTTCGTAAATACCATCATTGATCGCCATCTGTGAGTTATTCACAAGTTTTCTCAAAATATTTTCAGCCATCAGTGATCTCCTTTAGCTTTGAAATGTCACCTGTCTCTTGAACAAAATTTTTCAACAATGAAAATGCTTTCCCGCTCTTTATCGTGTCTAATGCAATTTGTATTGCTTCCTCAAAGTTTTCACATATGTTTCCAACAATTAACCCACCTGCTGCATTAAGTGCAGTAGTCTCAATCATAGATTGGTTTGCAGTGTTATTTAATACGCCAACAAATGATTTGATTGCAGCCTCTTTAGAATTAACTTGTATGTCCTGTAATGATGATTTGTGTAAACCTAGTACTTCTGGATCAATTGCATTCATTGTTACTTTGTTGTTTTTTAAGATACATAGACGGTTAACTGAACTTGTAGAAAACTCATCCATGCCATCATCTGAACGAACTGTCATAATGTTTTTGCCACCTCTCTTTTGGAGGATTAATGGTAGTCTTTCTAAATAATCCGTAGAAAAAACCCCTACTAGTTGGTTTGTCACACCAGCTGGATTTGATAGAGGGCCTAGAAGATTAAATGCGGTTCTTTTTCCCAGATTCTTTCTTGCAGTAGACACATGTCTCATTGCAGGATGAAACTTTTGTGCAAACATAAAGCAGATGTTATGTTTTTGTAATATGTCTGCAATCTTTGCAGGCTCTAAATCCAAGTCATATCCAAAATATTCGAAAATATCGGCACTGCCAGAAATTCCTGAGCTTGAGCGATTTCCATGTTTTGCCACAATACCGCCAGCAGCTGCAACAACAAAGGATGCAGTAGTGGATATGTTAAATGTCTGGAGTCTATCTCCTCCAGTTCCACACATATCAATTATGATTCCGTTGTTTTTAGGCTCTACCTTAACTGAGAATTCTTGCATTTTATCTAACATTCCAAGTAATTCATCATCAGTCTCCCCCTTATCTGCCAGGTATGATAAAAAATCGGCATTTTGAGAGTCATTTGTTTTACCAGATAGAATATAGGTCATTACATGGTTCATCTGATCATATGTGAGATCTGACTTTTCCTGTAATTTTGAGATCATCTCTGAAATCATTTCTTTTTCTCCTTTACTTGTTTGATAAAATTTTCAAGAATCTTTTTTCCATCTTCAGTCATTATTGATTCTGGATGAAACTGTACTCCTTGAATTAGATACTTTTTGTGTTGTATTGCCATCACTTCTCCATCATCAGCTGCTACTGCAGTGACTTGCAGTATATCTGGTATCACTGTTTTGTCTCCAACTAAACTATGATAACGCGTAGCTCTAAATGGATTATTCACGCCTTTGAATAGTTTTGAATTCGTATGGTCAACTGGACTCGTCTTACCGTGTCGTACACATCCTGCATTTACCACTTTACCACCAAACGCATCAATAATTCCTTGATGTCCTAGACATACTCCTAGTATCGGTATTTGAGGTCCTAATTTTTTTATCACATCACTGCAGATTCCAAAGTATTTTTTATCTTCAGGAGTGCCAGGACCTGGAGAGATTATTATTGCATCATAATCTCTTTTTTTGATTTCATCTAGAGTAATCTTGTTATTTCTGATTACATCGCACTCTACTTGTAACTCTCCCAGATACTGTGCAATGTTGTACACAAATGAATCATAATTATCAATTATTAGAAATTTCAACTTGATGCCTCATTTAATGCCTGAAGCATAGCTCCTGCTTTGTGTTCTGTTTCTTTGAATTCGTTTTGGGCAATAGAATCTGACACTATGCCTGCCCCTGATTGCACAAATCCCTTGTTGTCTTTGATGAATATGCTTCTAATTGCAATTGCAAAATCACAGCATCCGTTGTAAGAAAAATAACCAACTGCTCCCGCATAGGGTCCTCTTGCTTCTGTTTCCAATTCATCGATTATCTCCATGGCTCGAACCTTTGGAGCCCCAGATACTGTTCCTGCTGGAAATACTGCCTGAAATGCATCAAACATGTCGTTTTCAGGTGCTAAATTACCTACAACATGACTAACAATATGCTGAACGTGACTAAATCGTTTAATTTCCATTAGAGACTCGGGGTGAACTGTTCCATACTTGCATACTCTTCCAATATCATTTCTACCCAAGTCTACAAGCATGGTGTGTTCCGCCAATTCTTTTTCATCATGAATTAGATCCTCAGCTAGCAAACTATTTTTCTCCTCATCATCAGTGATTTTTCTAGTTCCCGCAATTGGGAATGTTTCTACTTTATCATCTGTTATTCTAACTAACATTTCAGGGGATGCACCGATAATTGTTTTGTCATGTTGTTTTAGATGATACATGTAAGGCGATGGATTTAGATTTCGTAATGTTTTATACAATGTTAAAGAATCTCCACTGACATCAAATGCAAATTTTCTAGACAATACTACTTGAAAAATGTCACCATCGTGAATGTATTTTTTTGCCTTGTTTACAATTTCAGAGAATTTTTTTTCGTCCATGTTTGGTCTCACCTCACTTGAATGAAACTCTCCAAAAGAGTAATTGCTAATGATTAATTTGTCAAATCGATTCTCATCATGATAAAAATAAAATAATTTTTTGTGCAAATTATCATACAATATACCATCATCATAAATTCCAAACTCCATTAATGGTTGTGGTGAATTGTGAGAGTCTTTGATATTTTCAACCAGTCTTATTGCATCATAATTTACAACCCCTACTGCACCACCGAGATATCGATAACTTTGATCATCTGACTTACCCAACAATTTCTTTAACTCTTCAAAAGGGTCTGTGGTTTGGATGATCTTTAGATTATTGTTTTGAGTTATTTCCACTCTGTCTGAAAATCCCTTGAAGATTATTTTTGGATCAAAACCCATCACTGATGTTTCAGCTAGAACTTCTGGACCAGTAAGCGATTCAAAGAGAAATGAATGTGAATAATTTCTTGAAATTTTATTGTAAATTTGAAATTGGTTTTCAGGAAAATCTAGTGGTATTACTTTTGCATGAGTCTTTCCAAAGGTGTCCACCCATAAACAAGATTATAGAGGTTTATTATTTAAATTGGTGATTTGACTTTGCATAGATCACTTTGGTCTGAAATTATTGATTTATCAGGCATAAAACGATTACGGTATAGTACGGTACCTTTATAGGATAGTTGATCGTAATATAATCACCATGCAAGGAGTAAAACAAACAATCGTGCATACACTAAACATACCTACCTCGGTAAGCAGGGTAGAATGTTATATTTGTGGAAAAGGATTAGAAGACGGTCATTCCATATCAGCTAAAACCTTGCCAAACGGAATAGTTCTATTTTGCGATGTTCATTATTCATTACAATGATTGGTGATTTTACATTATTTACTGTAATGTTAGCAGACTCAGATAGGAAATAACAGTAATCTAATAATTTTAATATCTTTTCAATAACACACTACAAACATTCTGAATGTGCATGTGATCAGCTGAATATTTTTATCATGTTTAGATTTATTTTATCAGATTATTTATCTTGGTGTTTTCGTGATACAGAATAAACTATATCATACCCATATTTTTCCATCATTTCTTCTGACTCTTTTTTGCTACCTTCTTTCTTGACTTGTCTGCTGCCTTGAAACCATACTTTGCAACTTTTATTTTCTTTATAATTTTTAATGCTTTGAGTATTTTTATTCCAGAAAATACTGGGATAAGAATCACCATAGTGACATCAAACCAATATTTTTTTAAAAACAGTTTCCAATCTCTAATCTTCATATATTTTAATAATAACTCAAATGAAAGCAACCCAAGCATCACATACAATACAACTTCATTAATCTGCTTTAACTGCTGTGGAATTTCAATTATTGGAGTCTCCAAGCCAAGTGTTTTGTATTCAGAGAAAAACAACACAACAAAATAAAAAATTACAAGAGACAAAATCAAATACTCTAATGATAAGACAAACCTCCTGTCAGGGTTTTTCAGAAAACTAAAAATCATGATTTTATCATATCTTTGGTGTATTATAATAAAAATGAAAAAAAGACAATTCCTAGATGTGTGATACTAGGAATGCTCCTATGCCCATGCCCATCACTACACCGATTCCCATGCAGATGAGATCGAATTTTACTACTTTTTTAAATGGTGCATGAACCATTTTGTCCCAATTGCTCATTGGTTTTTGTATTTGATTTGCTTTCATGATAATACTATGATGTTGACGTTCATAGAGCATAGTCTCAGGTTAGGCTTACAGGTAAGCTTAACAGCTGACCACCTTTTATACCTGTACAGTATCATGAACAATGATGACCAGTACGATAAAGCCAATCTGGTATATCGTTATTGGTGTAATAATTGGCGTAGGTTCTGCATCATTTTATTTTATTGACATGGCAAATTCCAACATAATTATTCAGGCAGAGGATCAACAGATTCATGCCGCAGGAATAACTGAAAATGACATTTATCCAAGGGCTGATAATCCAAATCCGCAAAAACGAAACTATACCTTAATTGCACAAGATGCAGAAATTGAGGTATCAAAGGGAGTCAAGGCAATGGTCTGGACATACAACGGAACAGTTCCTGCACCAACATTGAGATTTGATGAGGGTGATGAGGTTGAGGTCAAATTCGTAAATGATACACCATATGCACACACTATTCACTTTCATGGAACTCACAACTCTGCAAATGATGGAGTGTTCCCAATGATCAATCCAGGAGAAGAGTACACTTACTCCTTCAAGGCACATGAGGCAGGATTCTTTATGTATCATTGTCATGCGTTTCCTACAACAGAACATGTAAGAATGGGAATGTTCGGAGCAATGATAATTGATCCAGTTCATCACGACATGGAGCCTGCAAGAGAATACCTCTTTGTATTAAGTGAGTTTGATCCAGATGATCCACTTGCAACGTTCACAAAATTTTATCCTATCAACGGGTATGCAAACCAGTACATGGATAATCCGATTCAGGTAGTAGAAGATGAGCTTGCTCGATTCTACGTTATGGGAATAGGTGGCGTTTTGCAATCCCCATTCCATGTTCATAGCACAATCTTCAAGGTCTGGCCTTCAGGTATTCTTTGGAACGAGCCGTATTATGCACAGACTCATTTGATTGGAAACGGTGACACTGCAATAATTGAGGCCAAGTGGTCCGAATCTGGCAGGTATCTCTTCCACGTTCATGGAATACAAGAAGAGCGTGGCTCCATGGCAATGCTTGACGTGCTAGAAGATGATTCTAAACTAGTATCAATAGAGCAGCCTAGCAATATTCCTGGAAGCAAGTCGATGATTCCATGGCAAGAAGATTTACTGTACAAATTAGAAGATCCTCAAATCATTACATATGATGATTTGGGGTCTGCAGGAGTGCCCATTTCAACGCATGGTGCTGTATCTGCAGACAAGGTATCAATTGTCAAGGATTCTTGGAATCCAGAGATTACAGAATCCTATGCACCAATTGCAGTAAAGGTGGAACCTGGCACCACGATAACTTGGACTAATGATGATATTGTTATCCATACTGTAACTGAGCAGGAATCTACATTATTTGATTCAGGATTTATTCAGGCAGGTGCAGACTGGGACCATACATTTAACGAGTCTGGCGAATACAACTATTACTGTACGCTTCATCCTTGGATGAAAGGTGCAGTTCTAGTTATTTAGAATTATACTTCTTTTTTGCTTCCAAAATTGCACATAAAATGAAAGAACATTATTCCTTAAGCTTGCTTTCCTTGAAAATATCTGAACCATACCAGCAGTATCTAAAATAGTCAAGACACCACTCATTAAACATAGGATCATCACTGTAGAACATTTCACTTATGTCTGATTCTCCGTTCTTGTCTGGAAACAAGACACAGGACTCCTTTTCACTTAGAACCAGAACAGTCTGGACATTATCTGTCATCTTTCGTTCAACCAATCCTTTTTCCATCAGTATATCAAAACCAAGTTTTTTTAGAAGTGACTTGCGACCTTCTGGAACAATTGCAGATTCGGAGAATATGTAATTGAACTTTATACCTTTTTTGATGCGATTGACCAGAGGTTCAATAAGGTCAAGTGGAACTTCGGACAGAATTTCATAGACATATTCATCTGCATTTTTGTAAATGGACTTCCACTTTTCAATAACCTTGGAGAATCCTTTGATGTGTTGACCGTTTGCAAGCTGGCCGCATCGGATTTTGAACTTGTGCGGAATGTCTCCCATATTATGTCCTTCAAAATACTTTCTGTTTTGTGAGAGAAATACAAGGGTCGGCACCTGGGTGCATACGATCTCGCCAAACGTTGTTAGACAGTACTTACTATCATTGTTTTTTTTTAATTAGACCACTTTCAGCTAATCTTGTAAAATTTCGGTGGACCTCCTGTTTTGTAGAGTTTATCTCTTTTGCAATCTGAGTTGGGGTTGAATCTTTTTCAAGTAGTTTGAATAAGATTGCAAGTCGTTGAGGGCTGGCAAGATCTAGAACATAATTTGCAGTCTCGTCAATCAGATCATTCATGAGAAATTGTTATCCAATCTGCTATTTAAAAATCAGATGGGAATAAGATTGTACTAGTGACATAGTAAAACGAAAGAAATCATTCTATGACTTCGATTAGTTCCTTGAGTTTTCGTCTTGACTTTGGAGGCCTTTTCTTGTCAGGATATCCAATGCAAAGAATCGACGAGGGTCTTAGATCAGTTCCAAGAATCGACTTTACCTTTTCCTCATCAATCATTCCTATCCATATTGAGCTCAAACCCAATCCTGCAGCAGCAATCTGCGCATATGATGCTGCAAGTGTTGCATCCTGCATCGAAAACTTTTCCAAGATATTTGGAGGAAACTTTAGTTTGACTCTAGATGGATCCATACAGAACACCAATACTACAGGAGCATTGACGTATGGCTGCTTGTTTGCAGCCTCAACTAGTGCCTCCTTAGTAGTATTGTTTTTGACATAGTATATCTTCAAACCTTGAAAGTTTCCTGCAGTTGGTGCAGTGTCAGCTGCTGCAAGTATCTTATCAATTTTCCAGTCTTCTATCTTGGTCTTGGTAAATTTTCTTGTGGATCGTCTTGATGCAAATATCCTGAACACGTCAGATTCTGAATGTGATTCTTCTTTCTTTTCGGGGTTTGAATTCAGGATAGCATGCACCAAAGATTGATGGGTTATTTGTTTTCCAGAAATATCAGACGACGATTTTTTTTCTTTTTTATCCTTATTTTCTCTGATCCAAACAGATGGATAGAATTGTTTTGAGCTAATGTAGACGTATTGCGGCTCATGTGGGATTTTGGCGTATTCCAGGATTTGTTTTTGGAGCTCAAACGTGTCAGCCTCAAGCAGTGTGTGTCCCTGTAATGTAAACAGAGTAACATCTGAATTTACAAGAATGGTGCTGACTTGATCTTCAAGTGTAACTGTTCCTGTTGTATCTTCTTTTAAAATCTCAACAAGAGAATCCAAATCCTCTTTGTTAAGTATTATGGTATCAGAATCATCTTCATCAGTTCCTTTCCATATCAATCTACATCCTTGTTTTGAGGTATAAGCTGGTTCTACTGTAGTAAATTTCATCATCATCTTGTTTGCAACCAATTGTAATAAAAAAGATAAGGTCTAGAAGCAACATATATTCCTGTAATAAGGAGGATTTCAATGCCCGGACTTGTAATCAAAATGGGCCATACAAAACAAATCAAACTTTACGACTTTTTAACAACTCTCTTAGGAAGAATAAATCAATAAAACTCCCACTTTTTAAATTTGTTCATGTTTTATTAATAAAAGAAGTCATAAAATTCTCTTTTTTCAATATCAAAATTCCTAAAACAGTTATTACAATTCCAGGAGTGTTTAGTATTCATCAAATTGTAAAAAAGAACACATTTAGTGTAATGAAAGTATTTTCTAAAATATCAGGGTTTGTCATGGATACCCAAAAAACATGTTAGAAAATAGATAAAAAATTAAAAAAGCCACACCATAACTTAAAATCAATAATTAATTGAGGACAATCCAATTTATTTCTGCAAAGCTACAATATGGATGTACAACAGATGAAGACTAGTGTGGTATTGCTAGTTGCATACAGAGCACAAGGAAGAAATCAGAAACCAAACCATATCACGTATAATACTTGTCACCCAAATTTATAAAATAACTTAACTGAGTATCTATTCTGTTCTAATACATATCTTCTGTTTATTCCAAACAGTTTGGATTACACTTACAATGAATTCCTACAGCAGATGTTTTTAATAAATAATAGAAAGTTATGAATTTAAAAATATTTGAGACATGCAGTGAATTATTGATTATAATGAACAAAGATACAGATATCATTGCATGTTGAATCTAAAATAGACATAAAGATGTTAGAATCCCACGATATATCAAGTATTGAGAAGATCAATAAACTTTTAGACAAAAATCCAAAGGGGGTTTTGATTCATATCACTGATACTTATTTCATAGAAGAATCAAGCGTGAATGGGATTATAGATCTTCCGGGATTTGCAAGATTTCTTTCTATGATAGACAACATAAGATCAAATCCTACCATTAAAAAAAATAAAACCCCTGTACTTGTTTTACATGGAGGTGATTTTTTGTATCCCTCACTCATGAGTCTTTATTTTCAAGGAAGTCAGATGATAGATGTTTTGAATCTATGCAGATTTAATTACTGCACTTTGGGCAATCATGACTTTGAGGGAGGTACAAATGTACTGAAAACAAGAATGTCTGAAGCATTATTTGAAATCATATGTGTAAACATAAAGAATCCAAAAAATAAAAAAATTCTGGAAATTTCAGATTATGTAACAGCTGAGAATAATCGAGCAAAACCATTTGCAGCAATAACAGGCGTTGCTGGAAAAGCCACACTTAGAAAAGCAAAGCAAAATGGTTTTGTAACAACCACTGCAAAAACATCACTAAAGCAAACAATATCCAAGATCAAAAAAAATCATCCTGAAGTTAATTATTTAATTATTTTATCGCATATGAGTAACAAAGAAGATGTCAACCTAGAAAGATGGCTTGCCAAAAACTGGGATGGTTATCTATACTTGCTTGGAGGTCATGATCACAACGAAATCTTAAGATATGACAAAGAAAATCCAAAATCAATTCTTTTGAAGGGACAATCAAATTGTAGAACAGTACAGATTATCGGAATTCCTAGAGTTTCTGATCTTAAAAAAACAGATCAGTTATCAAGACAAGTAGTTGTAATAAGTTCTGCAGAATTGTCAAAATTTCATCCTGAAGCAAAAATGCAAAAAAAAATAATGCAATGGGAGTCAGATCTTGAGAGACATATAGATAAAATAAAATCCAAATTGATCATCAAGCAATTCAAAACAGATGTAATTCTTGATGCAACAGAACTACAATTAAGAAAAGGTTCCACAAATTTTGGCAATTTTGTTGCAGATTGTATATTGAAGTTTACAGACTCAGACATTGTGTTTATCAATTCTGGTCATTTCAGAGGAGACCGAAAAATAGGAAATGTCATTCGGATGCTGGATCTTTATCGAGTGTTTGTCTTGGACAAAAAAGATTCACTTGTGAAAATAGCCATGACTCGAACAGAATGTATTAAATTTCTAAGACATGCATATTCAGAAGAAGGACGTGGAAAGATACTACAAGTATCAAAAAACACATACAAAATTTTGCAAGAATCAAAATCCGAAGAGAAATTATCAGTCACAATGTTGTGGGATATGATAAAAACAAATGATGATGGTTTTACAACACTTTTGGCCAAAAGTAGGAAAACTACCATTGAGAACATCATTACCAAACTTGAAAAAAACATAATTCCAAACTCTTCTCTTTTTGAAGTTATAAAAAAATCATCAAAATACGTAGAATATGATCCTAGTATGAGAATTTCTTTAGAAAAGATCAGACTTTTGAAGAATTAAATGTTAATATCTTCTCATCATCTATTAATTATTAAGATACAATAAGAATCAATTTTATGAGTTCTAAGATTATTTGTCAATATACAGAATGCAGTTGTCTGGAAAAATTTGTAACCATCTAGACTGAAGAATTACTCAATCTAATTTAGTACAGGCAATTAAATCATAAAGAAATTTTATGTCTAAAGACCATGTAGGAAGTAAATTGTGCAAACAATGTTTTGTTAAATCATACAAATAGATTCTAAATTCTAACATGGTTAAAAGTATACAAAATTCATTAAAGAATTAAACAAATATTCATCCTTGAAATAATCTACTTTTATTTCAGTAGACCATATTTCTGATATGGTCATTGTTAGATGTAATGAATGTGGGTTTGATTGTGATTATGCCGCAACAGGAAATATTGAAAAAATAATATTTGATTATTGGGATCACATGAATAAAGAACATGGGATTGAGTATTCTCTAGAGACCCTAGAAAAATACATAAAAAAGAAAATCCCAGCTCAAATTCCAGCTAATTAGAGAAAGGAATTTTATTATTTATTTTTATTTTAGATGTTTCTTGATCTAAATTATGATATGACTGATTCTTGCAAGAAATTGATAAAAGGATTCACTTATGTTACATTTTACGGATTAAAAATATAGTAACCCAGTTAATCTCAATTAGTCCAGTACAAAATAGAATATTTTACTCATATTGCATACTGTCTCGAATCAGCCCCAATGTATCTAAAAAATGTACAAAAGGGCTATTTCAATACAGCAAGTACTAAATCTTTGATTAATGTAAAAATCTTAATTATATCAATATGCTTAAGTTTAATATTATTGAATATTTATCATGGCAAAGATTTGTAAAAAATGTAACGTTGAGATGAATGTTAAAAATGTAAAAGTAAAAAGACGAGGTAATGAAACAAAGAACATGTCTGTAGAACATTATTGTCCAAAATGTGACCATTCCGAGTAAGACAATGATTGAGATCTAATCCAAAAATATTCTTAAGTTTGTCTTAACTTTACAGAATTCATGAATTGTTTTGTATGTGGCAAAAAGAAAGAAGATTATCAAGTATGGACAAACAAAATTGTAATTGGTGCAACGTATGATTCAGTATTTCAAGATCATGATATTATTCGTAACTTATCAGATAAATCTGTAATATGTCATGAATGCATCAAGTCACTAGAAGAAGAAGTTGATCAAAAGAGAAAATAGACGGTTGTGCTGACAAAATTGAGTTTTTTAATACTAGAAATAACATAACTAATGATATCAAAGTCCAGGTAATTATTATTCGTTGAAGAATATTTACAATCAATTTAATAAATTCACCAAGAAGAATACTTTCTGTCACTGCAATTAATTAAGAAGTTTAAATCTTGACTCAGTGATTTCATATATTTCGCACTTACCAAGACCACTTTAGATTTGTGATCATCAGCTCTCCAATTTTTATGTCATCATGATCTTTAATATGGCTTTTTACTATATCAAACATAGTTTTGTCAAGTAAAATTTGATTTGGTAAAAGCACATTTTTCAATTCTAGAACAAAGATCTACAGTTATACCATAGATATCAATATCACGGTTTATTCTTGCTTCTTCAATTACACCGTATGTGATTGCGGTTTTTGAAGAGAATTCACAAATATCAGTAGCAACTTGAACGTTAATTGCAAAAAGACATACTGAAAACGGTAACATTATACAAAATTATAATTGTAGTAAAAGTATAACGATTTCCTGTAACATATCAAGTTACTAGAGAAATTGTAATAAATGATAAAAACGATAAATGAGTGTCTTGGCAAGAGATTTAAGATATGTTTCCATAAATTAGGAAAATATTATTATGATATAAAATCATGATTTCTATAGAAATACTTATTTTATTTAGTTACAATATTAGTTATGCAAAATATATGTAAATTGATTGCAGAAAATTCAGACCTTATTAATGGCACAAACGATTTTCATGTAGAAGGATTAGAAGATTTTGCAAGTGCATCCACATCAGTTGATGAGATTATTAATGGTGATAGACCATATACGGCAAATGGAATAAACCTGTTATCACATATGGAATCAAAAATAACAGGGCGCATCTTACCGATGGTCAAGTACGCAAAGCAGTTAATTGGTCACTTACTGCATTTGACTTTTTAATTGAAAATGAACTGAAATTTATAACAGATTTTGAAAATGCTGATTTTACATATGAGTTTAGAGCAACAAATGAAGATCCTGATCTTAATTCAACAACCCTTGCATATGCTGGATACCCTTCTGCACCTGAGAACTATCGTAAAATCATAGTTATTAACACTGATTTTCCATGGACCCCCAATGGAGATTCTATTTAAGGACGGGAATTAGAAAAGATGGGATTCCATGTACAAAACCTAGATTTTTTGTATAAGACATGGGATCTTGATCAGGTTCTTAGACATGAAAATGGTCACAAGCTTGGATTACCCCATTCACCTAACAATCAACGTTTGATGAGTGGTAATTACGAAGTAATGAATGAGTGGATAGATGAAGAGACAGAAGAAAGATTATTGGCAAAATATAACAAAAGAAATCTTACAAGCAAGGATCTAGTCAGACTAATTGCACTTTCCAGAAGAAGAACCGAAACGTATTAAAAATTAAAAGTATTTCTTGTTTTAGATCCTGCATTCCTCCTGTTTTTCATAATATTTAATTTAACCAAAATGATTTCAGCTAGCTTGATGTTATAGATCTATGCAGTATACTCCACTTGGCATCAGCTATAAAACTAAAGAGTTCTAGTTGACCCATTAGATGATGATCAAATTGCAGAGGCCTTGTATGAAACTCAGAGTATACCCAAATAATAAAAAATACATTTGAATATAGAATTTATGGATCCCTTTGGACCAGTTTTATTCCAAATAATTAATGTAGGATAATAGACTAAATTCAACGCACCATGTGGACGACTTTAAAATATTATAGTAATATAATTATTCTAAAATAGTGATTATCGATGGTTCATTTTGCAATATTCTTGGTCTCTCTAGACATTTCTAACATTTTTTTGTATTTATCTTATTCAAAAAAAATAACTCTCTACATGTAGAGCCTACACCATTATTTCCCAGATACAAATGTGGTACCTAGTTATGTAGATGTGAAAATATAGAAAAAAACTCCAAAGCACCGTTTTTTGTTAATTCCTTATTTTTAGTCTGACAATAATTTGTGGTAAAAGTACATTTCGGACACCCTCCCCAAATTTCTCCTTGTTCAACTAACTTTCTTTGTTTAGGGTCAGATGGACAATCACAGTCAGAAAGCAGTGAATTGCATGTGACAAGAATCTTCTCAAAATTATCATAGACTATTTTACTGTATCCGTTGAACCCATCTGATGAGTTGTCATACAGGTATATTGTTCCATTTTCATAATACGAATCAATATCACTTGATTCAGATTTTGTGATAATTTTTGCTGCATTGATAAGCACATGGGCCATAGTATGAATTCTGGAGTCAGATGATAATTGCTCAGAGCCACCCGTTTTTAAAACAAACTCTGAAGGGATGGTAATACTTACTGCTGAATGCTTTGACTTCCAATTAAAATTCCTCCATGACGAAATATTGGCACCATTATATGCCTCAAAGTTTTCAGTTGACTCATTATAGTTTCCTTTAAGATATCCAGTTATTGTTCTACTTAATTCAATTACTCCATAGCGTAGTAGAATTTTCCTAGATTTTACAACAATTTCTTGCCGTACAGCATTTTTCTCTGATGTTTGAATTATTGATGTTCTAACTATGGGCATGGTTCTTTTTTGTCTTTCATTTGATTTTTTTAGATATGCCCTTGCACCATTTTGGGATTTTATTAGAGATGTAACCTCGTAATTTTCTTTATTAAAGTGATACAACGCATTTTGATGTAACTGATAATATCCTATCGGGACTGCTCGCGTACCAATCTTTTTTGAATTGTAATATATTGAAATCTCTCCAGATGATCCCCTAAGATTCACACTATTTGCAAAATCAAAGAATTTGGATTTATCATTAGTTGTAAATGCTTCTTTTTCAATTTCAATTGACTCCATATGTTTATCGGATATGATATGATTTTTCTTATTAATTGGTATAATGTGATCTTGTGTTAAATATTCATCAATATGTCGTGCAAAATAATGACATACAGCATCATCTGGATCAAAAACACATATGGCATAAGACTTCTGTCCCATTCTTCCGGCACGACCTATTCTTTGCACAAAAGAATCATACTCATTTTTAAACGCAGAGATAACAACATCAACATGACCAATATCAATCCCCAACTCCAACGTAGGAGTACACGATAAGGCATCTAATTCGCCTGCTTTCATCTGAGATTCGTGTAATTTTCTATTATTTTGATCTAATCCACCACGATGTATCTGAATTCTAATTCCATCGTTTGCCTCCTCTATATTAGATGCAAGAAATTCTGCATCATTGTGAGAGTTGCTAAAGATCAATTGTGTTGATTTATTTTTAAAACATATGGATGAAATCATCTCCATTGTAATCCTTTGTCCATATTTTCTTGGCATTACAAAAAACATGTGCATGTTATGCTTTCGACGAATCTCACTTTTGATGTATGCAAATGATTCTTCAGGTAAATCAAACATGTTTGAAAAAAATTCCTTAGAATTATCAAGGGTTGCAGATGATCCTACATATTGAACCTTTCCCATGTATCTCTTCATTCTATTTAATACATGGTAGACATTAGACCCATGAAAACTAGAATAAGAATGGGCCTCATCCATTACAATTATTTTTGCATTCTTAAATAACTCATTCCATTTTTTGTCTTGTAGAATTAAATGATAATTGATAAAATCAAAATTTGTTGCAATAATTAATGATTTTTTACTTGAATCTGCAATAATCATATCTTTGTATTCAGAACTTTGTCCGCCATGAATTGAGTAAACTGAAACCTTATTTTTTAATCCACATTTGTCTATTAGATTAGATATCTTAGATACTTGATCATCAATTAGTGCATTAAGCGGATAAACAAATAACGCAAATACTCCAGGAACCTCATCTTGTGAGATTTTTTGCAATATTGGGATACTAAATGCTTCAGTTTTGCCGGAACCCGTAGGTGCAGAAATAATGCAATTGTCTCCTTTTATGATGGAACGAATTGACTGCTCTTGAAATGGTAAAAACCCTGAAAATCCGTATTTTTTAATTCCGTTCAAAATATTGCCTGACAATACATCATCAAGGCTGTCTACTGAGATTTTATTTGGCTCCGGGGATTTAATATTCTCATAGTATACAATTCCTAAAGTTTCATCCTTATGACCTTGAACTAGTTCATGAATTATTAGATCATCCTCAATCAGTGATTTTGGAATTCTGCTTATGTCAAAGAGAATTTCTGCAGGTAAGGGAATTTTAGGCTTTGAAACGATATCTTTTGGCTTTGAATACTCTTTGATCTTGTCTGGAAAATATTCGGTAGGTTCTACTATATCACATCTATGTGGCTCATCAGTTCTTGCGTCAATTGGGATAAATTTTCCACTTTCTGACTTGAATGCATCATCCCAATAAATTTGAGCACCGCATCCTTTAGAGCAGGACTTTGTTCTACCAGAATAATTCATTCCATATGTAGGTCTTTTTGGCATTACTTTTTCAGGATGACACTTTGGGCAAACCCATGGGCCTCCAACATCATCTATATTTTGTGAAAGCTTAGTGTTACAATCAAAACAAAATTTCATGATTATTTTTTTGATTTAATTTAATATTAATGAATTTAGCACAACCAAAACTTAATCATAATCTACATGAATTTTACTGAACCCTCTCTTTATGAAACTAAGACTTCGAATCTTTCTTTGAATTCTGAAAAATGTTCTAATGTTCCTTATAACATAGAAAGATCGGAGTATCGGTATTAGCTAGTAAATGTACTCTCATAGTGTAGGTAATTATTACAAACTTTTCAACTAGGATGTAATTTTACTAAAGATGATTTTAAAAATTATTGGATACAATTAACAACACTGACAAAATTTTCTATCTGATAACTTTAGTTTTCTTTTCAAATACCTCGATCATTTTGTTTACAATATTCTCCATCATGCATCTTATATTCTACTAATATTTTCTTCACTTTGTTCATTGTGGTATTAGTAACTTGTAGTTGTGATATCCAAATGTTTTCCAAATAAACAAATCACAATAAACCCAGATTTGGTAATTCATTAGCAATCCTGGATATCCAAATGTTGTTGTAAGTAATGAAAATAGAATAGTTACACAGTGAAATAAAACTAGTTTTCATTTTGCTTAGTTTTTAAAAATATTTAGATTAATGCAAGAAATTATCTATGTACAAACATTTAGATTGTCAATCTAACAGTTTTACTAGATCAAATCATTTTTTATCAGAAAGTCAAGAAAAATCTTGTACCCGTAGATATGCAAGAATTTCAATAAATACAATCCTAATTATTGTCAACAAAAATATTATTTTTATATGATCTAAATCATGTTAGAAAGCTCATAAAAAATTCTATGGATGTGATTTTTATTCATTTTTGACATTTTCACATTTTCACATTTTATTTTACCATCAATTTAATAACAGGGTTTATGTTCCTGTGGAATGCTCAGACAATACAGAATTGATAACTATAAGAAAACCAAAATGACTTTTCTGATATATTGTCTAAACTTTCTGAAAGATATCAAAAGAATCATCTGATCGGAGGAGTTCCAAATAATGATCTCAAGATTTGATTTACAGTAGATTATCATTTTGTGTAGTAATATTTAATACTGAATTTTCGGTCAATGATGATCATAATGAGCAAAGTATTGGCAATACTTGTACTCCTGTTTACTTTTGGCGTTGGTCTTGCATATGCAGAACCACTTGATGATACAAATGTCGCCATACTCAATCTCAATGGGACCTCTACTACTGTTGAAATGACATGGAATCATGATGATGAGGTGGCAAAATATAAAATAGGATGTGTAAGCTGCATGCCAAACATCACTGAATTTACATCTGAGAATAGCATCACAATGGATGGTATCACTTCTTTTCCAAACACTACAAACGCAATGCTGTACATAATTGCATATGATGTTAATGATGAAATAATTCACGCAAAGCAGTTACTTGTTAGTCTTGAACAATAAATAATTATTTTCTACGCTGTCCAGACATATTCGGACTTTTTATCTAATTATATTTTAGTGACTTTTCGGTAAATAGTATATTATCCAATCAATTTTTGGTAGATGGCTTTATACAATGTCCAATAAAGTCCAAATTTGTCCACTAATACCAAATACTATCCAACTGGTTTGTCTAAAAATATTATAAAATGTCCAGTTTAGTCCACAAACATCAAAGAAAGTACAAAACACAGGTCACTGAGTAAAACATTAGAAGAACTTGTGAGTTTTAAATTGAGTATGCAGCAACATGCAAGATAGATAAACAACATCTGAAGAAAACAAAACTGGAAAAAAGGAATAGATTTTTTGGTTAATTTTCCATTGGATCATCCCACTGTCGAATCTGAAGCATTTCGCCCAAGAGCATAATTGTTTGAATTGATTACAATAGTCAAACTAGTGATAAAACTAGTCCTAGTGCCAATAAATGAGATATTGAGAATATTTAGACATTTAGAATAATGTTAATTTTGTTTAAATCATTTTGAATTAAAATTAGTATTTTAACTGCGATAGAACTCACTCAAATTAGCACTAGTTTTAATTTTAAACACTACTCATATATCAAAAAGTTACAAACAATATATGAGAATGATTTTAACTCAACAATGTAATAAAGGTGGAAAAGAATTCCAAGAAGGGTGTCTTGTGATTACTTATGTATAGTACAGGATTATTAAAAGAATGGAGGGATAAACATGCAGAAATTAGATAGTAAAGAAATAGACAAATTCATCCCAGATCCAAAAATTCCAATTAGAATTGCCTTTATGAAATCTACTCATTTGCCCGCTGTTATTTCCCTTTGGTATGTTTGTAAGGATGGCAAAATTTACTGTGCCACACAAAAAACGGCAAAGATTGTTTTGTATCTTCAAAAAAATCCTGTATGTGGATTTGAGATAGCAGCAGACAAACCACCATACAAAGGAATACGTGGCGAGGGAACTGTCCAAATTTTAAATGAAAAAGGGGCTCAGATATTAGATCTTTTGATAGGCAAGTATTTGGGAGAGAAAGAGTCAACACTGTCTAAATTTTTGAAAAGTAATTCCAAGGATGAAGTTGCAATTGAGATCACTCCACAGAAAATACTTCATTATGACTATTCTAAAAGAATGAAGGATGCATGATAACATGATAAAAGATCAAGGCTGCCCTACATGTGGTTCCAAAAACTTTGGAAATTTGGAGATGAAAAAAAATAATGACGGTGCTGCAACATGGAAAAAGCAATGCTACAACTGCAAAAAATTCTGGTACTCAGAATATTAAAATAAATTATTACAGATTTTATTTGACACTAAAAATGCGCTACTAGTTAAAATGTAGTAAACGTAAATAACATCATAGGGTTGTAAGTAGTTCTAAGAAAAAATGCATGTGTGTCTTCAATGTTACAGATGTAATGATTGAGGAGATAACCATATAGTAATTACGTAATCGTATTACTTGAAAAAGCAGTTTGAACTTGGACGTTAAAATATAGGCCAGATCTTAATAATGATACTAAGCTTTCGGAGATTTTTTACAGTGATGATATCCAGATTTTCATAAATCATGTGTTGAGTATTTTAGATATTTCTAGAAATCAAGTTTCAGACTCTAATGAATCAATATTAATAAAAATTGAAAAGTAACCAGTCATCATGACTAGTGTAGTTAATCTTACAAAAAACTTATTAAATGTAATATACATTACATTATAGTGATCAAATATGTGGTTTGATACCGAATTTGACAAAATGTTTCAAAGACTGTCGAACCGCTTTTTTACTCCGGACGACGTCATTGAAACCCCAAGTAATGGCCAAGTCCAGACTTTTGGACCATATTACTATGGCTATCAGATGACCGTAGGCCCTGATGGAAAAGCCCATGTAAAAGAATGGGGAAATGTTAGACCAAATACACCAGTAGCTATTGGTGAATCAGGTACTAGACAGCCTGCAGTTGATGAGATATTTGATGAAAAGGCAAGGATTCTCAAGTTGGTAGCTGAGATGCCAGGAATTGAAAAATCGGACATCAAAGTAAATATTGCAAAAGGGGTAATTGACCTAACTGCAGAACATGGTGAACGAAAATATCATTGCAGTGTACCTCTAAAGTACAAAGTAGATGAAAACTCTGCTAAGGCAAACTATGCAAATGGTATTCTTGAGGTCCAGATTAAAGTACCTGAGGAGAAAACAATCCCTGTGATTTAGAAGAAAGGAGGTGAAAACTCAATGTCAAGCACTGAACTCAAAAACAAAACACAAAGCATCTGGAACAAGATGGTACATGCACCTTTTAAGAAGGTAGTTGCATTTGATCTTCTATGCATGGCAATGGGAATGCCAATAGGTGCAGGGATTCTAGCAGCACTACTTTATGGTGCAAAACCTCTTGAAGAGCCAATACAAATGGCAATGAAAGTACTAGTTGGATAGAAATTCCAGATAAGTCTTGCAGAAAATGTTTGACTAGTTGGGAAGTAAGGAGAAACCAGTTATCGCAGTTTCTCCTGAATTATTTTTTTGTCCCAAGTACATACATATACTTCAATTCGTTTATCAGGTAGATTGCATCTGGGAGCAGGATAAACCTTTCAATTTTATTAATTGATGAAAAATCAGGCAAAACACTACTGATAGATAAATTTTGTATGATTATTCCTTAAAACATGATCTTATGAATCATGTTAGAACCCAGTCTAATGAAATTTAGAAACCATGTCAAAGTATTTACTAAAATACATGAAATTTATTTGTATAAATAAATTGAAAATATCTGCAGTAACTTTTTTTGTAAAGAATATGGATTTAGCAGTAAAATTTTATTCAAATATTCCGGGATTTGAGATTGTATATAGCAGTCCAGAAACAAAATTTGTTACTTTCAAGATAGAAAACCAGTTTCTCAACTTGGAGCACAATCAAAATGAAGCATGTGATTTTGGAAGGATTATTTTACATGTTAAAGATGTTGACAAGACATATCATCATTTAAAACAATCTGCATTTTCGGGTAGAATTGAGACAGTACCAACTGACGCAAGATGGGGTGAGAGATTTTTCTATATACGAGATCCAGACAATCATCAAATTGCAATTGCAACACCTCTCTGATTCTAAAAATAATCAAGTTGATACTCCAGACTAAATATGCTGTTTCCACGTAGGATACGTTTTATTTTACCTTCTATAACTCCGTGTACGTTGTGCTGGAGAGAGATATTTAGTGAGTTGGATTTAGCAACATCGTGGAAACATGAATTTTAAAAATATACGTTTTATGAGATAATTACATTTCTTAATTCATCTAGCGAGTTAACCAAAAAATCAGGATTTTCTTTTATTAGTGCATCCTTTGTGTTATACCCCCATGTAACTGCAATTGACTTAATTCCAGATTTTCTGGCAGCCTCTATATCTCTCACTTCATCACACACATAAAATACTTCATTTTTGTCTACATGTCTTTGTTTTATGATCTTGTTGATAATGTGACTCTTTCCAAATACACTTTTTCCAGTACGGATAAAATCAAAAAAATCCAATTCATTCTTATCAAGAAACTGCTTCACATTTTCCTGTGTGTTTGATGTTAAAATTCCTATTTGGAAATGCTCGTCATGATATAGTTCAGACAATAGTGGGGAAATATTTACTGTTGGTGTCATGTTGGTTATCTCCTTGTTTATTTCTGAATGTATTTTCTTTATCCATGATGGAAGTTTGAAGATGGAAATTCCAAGATATGAAAGAATTTCTCTTGGCTTCTTTCCTTGCAGATATGGGATGTCTTCCTTTGTGACTTTTTTGTAGCCAAAATGTTCCGCATGATCGTTGACTATCTTAACAACAGAATTCAAGGTATCTGCAATAGTTCCATCAAAATCAAAAATGATAGTATTACTCATCTTTTTTCCAAATATAGTTTACAATTAACTGCAACAGTATCACAGGATGAAATATTATTGCAGGGGATTTTATCATGTGCATCATCTGCTGAAATGATTTGGCTGCAAGTGTGCTTTTAGGTGAAAGCAGCAGTACTTTTTGAGCATGATTTTGCACCATTCTTGTAATTATATTGGGTTTTTTTCCCACAGTAGTTGGCCACCGCAAATCCTCACTTGTTCCAAGAATCCAGGGTAAAGATACACTTGTTGCAAGTCTTTTTTGAAATTTTCTTGTAAAATCATTTTTCATCTTATGATTTTTTAGCATGTCATCAAGTACCTTGGCACCAAGTGCAGCTGAAGTTATACCTTGACCATAATAGGGATTAAAGATAGACACTGCATCCCCTAACACAATAAAATTCTCAGGCCATTGTGACATTTCTTCATAATGATATTTTCTGCTACCTTGCACTTGATATCCATATATCTCAGAATCAGGTACTGCATCTTTTAGAGCATCATAAAGTTCTCTGTTTTCAAGATGTTTTGCAAACTCCAAAAATCCTTTCTCGTCTGTAGGAGGATAGTTCTTTCCAATTGAGTACAATCCAACAAGCCATTTACCGTCTTCTATGGGATAAATTCCCCCTAACCTAGGATTTGTAATTGGTTTGTTCAGTATTACCAACATCTTCCATTCCCTGTCTTTCTTTGAAGGAATGTATCTTCTTGTAGAATATCTCACAAAAGAATCTATTTTAGTTTCCCTGATTTTTGAAAATCCTATATCTTCAAGCCAAGAGGGTGTCTTTGTGTTTCTCCCAGTACAATCAACTATCAGGTCTCCGTGAATCACTTTACCATCTTTTGTCTTTAGGCTTATCCTGTTTGATTTTTCCAAAACAAATGATATGATTTGTTTTCCTTGCTCTATCTTAATTTTTGAAATTTTTTTGATTTGATGTCTTATTGTATTTTCTAAGAGTGTTCTTGTACAGGCAAATGTAATTATCCCTGAATTAAATTTTGGGGCCCATCCACTTGGTAGATGATATCTACTGTTATTTAGAAAATCAATCTTGTTTGCGCCCTTTTTTAGAAGATCCCCTTCTAGTTCTGGAAAAAAATCTTGAAGTATCTCTCTTCCTTTGACAAGTAAAATATGAATATGGTTTGCCTGAGGAGTTCCAATTCTCACTTTACCATTATCTATACAATTATCTTTTTCAATCAAGATGACCTCTTTGAAATAATCTGATAGAACACGCGCTGCTAAAAGGCCTGAAATACTACCTCCAATTACTATTGCTTTTTCTTGCATCGTATATGATCATTGGCAAGTGTATTTTTGGATTTGGATATCTACTACATCGTATCCATGTGAAATCCAAAAAAATATTAAAAAATAACAAACTAGAAGAATTTTTAGTACTAGTCTTAAATGCTTGAAACATATTATTTCATCAGGGTTTTCCCACCCATAGTTTCAAGTGAAAAATGGGACCTTAAGATCAACTACGATTAGTTGTTTGATGACAGTCCCAATTGTATGGGATTAATCAGAAATAATATTTAGATCATACTGAGAAATCAGATATTTTACTTTTATGTAAATTTTACAAATACAATACAACATCTAATCAAGGTAATCAAAACAAATCAAGATGGAAAGAAGTACAAGGACTATCCTAGATTTTTTATAACGATAGACTCTTTTCAGATACTTTGGAAGAAAATTAAAAAATAGCATTTTATGGATTAGTTTGAGCACTGATTTGCTTCATCAGCTCATCCATGAACTTTTGATGTTCTTCTACTTGGTCTTTGATCTTTTGTTGTACTGCGGGATCACTCATGTCTGCAGACATTAACTCGTTCATGATTCTCTGATGCTCAAGTTTTTGCTGGTTGAACTGCTCTCGTAATTCTGGATCCTATATTATCATTTGACCCATATCGGAGCCTGACATCATTCCTTTGCCTTGCCCCATCATGCCAGAGCCAGTCATGTTGTGATTCATCATCATGTTCATCATTTCTGGATGCTGCATCATTGACTGCATCATTGACTGATGCTGAGACATTATACTCACCATTTGCTCTCGTAGTTCTGGATCATCCATCATAGAATTCATCATGTTTTGCATCATCATTCCAGTATTGCCTTGTCTCATGGGACCTGCCATATTCTGACCAAACTTAGGATCTTGCATCATGTTTTGCATGAATTGCGGATCTTGCATCATGTTTTGTCTAAATTCAGGATCCTGCATGGCCTGCTGCATCTACTGCGGAGACATGTTCCCAAAGTTCATCGGACCAGGCCCTGGAGCCATTCCTTGTAAAGCTGCAAACCCTATGCCAATTCCTGCAACAAAAACACCTACTGCAATACCTACCCATATATATCGACTTACCATTATTTTGAGGTAAAATTTTTTACTTTAATATCCAATACATATTTTTCATATTTGATTATCATATATTATTCTCTGATGTTAGAACTATGATGTAATGTTGATATCATCATCTTGATATTGTGTTTTATGTACAAGAAAATACAATGACAAGAGTTCGGTCTATTTCGAGATTTAGTCAGGATGGATTATGGAATCTTAGAATTCTAACATTTACTTCTGGAGCAATTGTCATGGCATTAGAGATTGTAACAAGCAGAATTCTTACCCCTGTATTTGGCAGTACCATATACACATGGGGTAGCTTAATTGGAGTAATACTTAGCGGTCTTAGCTTAGGTTATTTTCTAGGAGGCAAGTTTGCTGACTGTCATCCAAGCTTTGAGAAGATTTGTGCAATCGTTTTCTCTGTAGGAATATTCATTGTGGGAATACCGTTTTTTGCTACATCTGTTGTAGATTTTTCTACTTTTGTATTGCCTGTTACTCAATACACTCCGCTGTTGGCAACATTTCTTCTCCTAATTATCCCGTCAATTTTGTTAGGATTTGTCTCTCCATATGTTGTAAAACTTGGCACAAGTTCATTGCAAAAGATTGGCAACGTTTCAGGAAATCTCTACTCTGTTGCTACCATCGGAAGTATTCTTGGAACGTTTTTGACAGTTTTTGTATTAATTCCAAATATTGCAGTAAACCAGATAATTTTTGGGCTTGGAATAACACTAATTGCAAGTTCTCTTATAGGTCTGAAAAAACCTCCCAAAGCAATTGCAGTTATCATTGTATTAGTCTTGATAATTCCATGGTACTCGTTTCCAACAAACACCATTACTCACAATGGCGTACTAATCTATGAAACAGAGACGCTTTTCAGCCATTTGGATATCACTCAATTTGGAAGTAATATTAGCATGTATCTTGATGGTATGAGACATAGTTCGATGAATCCAAACAAACCGCTTGACTTGGTGATAGACTATACTGAATATTTTCATCTTGGAATGTTGTTTAATCCCTCAGCATCTAATGTACTGTTTGTGGGAGGGGGAGGTTTTACGGGACCAAAAAACTTTCTGGCATTATATCCAGACATAAAGGTAGACGTAATTGAGATTGATCCAGGAGTAGTTGAGGCTGCAAGGACTTATTTTGATCTTCAGGACGATCCAAGGATGAACATATTTGTTGATGATGCAAGAAAACATCTTGCTACGTTTGACAAAAAATACGACATTGTTGTTCTAGATGCATATTCTGCAAATTACGTCCCATATCACTTGATGACAGATGAGTTCTTTGAGATTCTAGAGGAAAGAATGGAGTCAGATGGCGTCGTAGTGTCCAATGTTATAGGATCAATTGAAGGGGACAACTCCAAACTTGCAAGGGCAATATACAAGACTATGAAGGAGACCTTCCCTGTTGCATATGTTTTTCCTACTGAAAACCTGCCAACCAACATTCAAAATCTTATGATAGTGTCATCTAACAATCCATACGAGTTTGACAGGATTACACTATTGGAGTTGGCAAAAAATAGTCCTGCAGACTATCTTGTAGATGAACTAAGTAAACAAAATCATTTCTACGAGGGAATCATAAAGACATCAGACGTACCGTTTCTTACTGACCAACTCAATCCTGCTGAAGTTTTGACAAATCCTCTTACAAACAGGTCATACATGCAGGACTCTCAAGACCAACAGATTGAAAAGAAAGAACACAGAAACGATTCAATTAATTTGGGAATTGGTATAGTACTATCTGTTATTGCAGCAGCTTGGCTGTTTTATTTTAGAAAAGAGATATGGAATTCTAACTCCTTTAGGTTAAAGAAAGAAAGATAGAAGATTTGCCGTTATCAAGGGTGGTACCATACCATGATGACCCAATATGTGATCATAGTTACGACACAATTTTATCTGCTTAAAACATAGATAAGGGATTGAAAACATCCGAAGAATCTTTGACTAGTATAGATGCCAAGTGGCCTTTGACATCTCTTTTGATCTCAGTTATAGGCGTTACACTTTCCATGTGGGGTGCAAGTTGGGATATTACTTCCCATTTACTTCGTATTCCTGAGACATTTTTTACTCCATCTCATATGCTTTTGTATTCTGGGGTCGGAGTCAGTATTATCAGCGCAGTGATCTCTTTAGTTGTATTGTTGATAAAAAAACAGACAAGAAAGACATCCTTTGCATTCGGATTAAAACTGATTGTTCTGGGTGCAGTTATGCAGTTAATTGCAGGTCCTGGAGATTTTTACTGGCATGATATGTTTGGCATAGATGGGTTACTCAGTCCAACCCACATCACGCTGGCAATGGGTATACTGATAGTGTCGATGGGATCCCTGATAGGATTTGCTAGAATACGCTCATATATTTCAGAACCGAACAATCTTGTAAAAATTATCCTTCCCGTATCTTTTGGTATCTTTTGGTTTAGCGTAATGTGGGCAGTATTCTTTTTTGTGTTGCCAATTTCTGAAGGCGACACGCACAACTTTAACCCTGATCCATATGTCGCAATAACATTGAGTTTTGTGGCTTTGCCGTTTGTATTCTCTGTAGTGTTCTGGTCTGCGGCAAAGACCTCGGGCAGATTTGGTACGGCTAGTGCATCTGCACTGGTGTTTGTTGTGATGAATGTGACATCAAACATATTTACATCTGAGAATCTCTTATTCTATCTGCCCTTGTTTGCAATACCGATGGTCTGTGCAATACTTGCAGATTATATCTTGAATAAAAAATTTAAATCCAAAATCCTTTCAAGACATTTTGCTAAAATTTCAGGGGCCATACTTGGTTCAATGTTCTTTTTATTTTGCTTCCCCATGTTGGCAATGACCTTTTTGGATATTTACTTGTTCAATGATGTCTTTTCATATGATGTGCTACCTAGCGTATCAAACACCATACTTGATATCTTGATGCTGACAATTGTACCCGGTGCCATATCCGGAATGATTGGAATGATGTTGGCATCACGAAAGATAACTCAAATGTCCAATCCATATTTAGTTGCAAATTCTAAAATTTGAAATAAATTAGTTCAAAATCTTGAGTTGAATCTAACATTATAAATCTGAAACAATTACAACTCTTGTGACAAAAGTTCTAGTGTATATCGCATCAAGCTTGGATGGATACATAGCGAGGGAAAACGGTGCAATTGATTGGCTGCCAGAAACTGCTGAATCTGGATATGATGCATTTTACAACTCAATAGATACCGTGATTATGGGTAAAACCACATATGACCAAATACTAACTTTTGGAGAATATCCATACAAAGACAAAAAATCATTTGTTTTTACCAGGTCTACTCAAAATAAAGAGGAAAATATTGAATTTGTGTCTGATGTTGAGAAATTTGTAAAAGATGGTTTTCCAGGAGCAGGAGAAAACATTTGGCTAGTTGGTGGTGCAAAAATTATTGCATCTTTTCTTAATCAAGGGGCTGTAGATGAGATAATCATATCTGTGATTCCAATTCTTTTAGGCAAAGGAATACATCTCTTCAAAAATATAGAAAATGAGACAAAACTTGAACTTGTTAAAACTGTAAAATATGAAAAATTAGCTGATTTACATTATAACGTTTTGAAATAATCATATATCTATTTACACCAAAATTTATCGTCAAAATGGCAGTAGTACTGTGTAATTGAGACAACATTTCGGATCTAAAAAAAATTCAACAATAAATCGAAGTTAAGATTAGTGCAAAATCTGTAGTCCTAACTATATCCTCCCCTGCATGTTATACTCCCATTCAAATTTGAACCAAATTATTTACTTATAATACACTACAAGAAACATGATTTCTGGATATAAAATGGAGTTATTTTACTTTAGATAAATTCTAAAACAACATACCGAATTTTTACGATCAAATTCATTGGTGTCTTGAAATAATTTCTCATAAACAATATTAACAGAGTTTTTGCCCAATATTATAAACAAATGATGATTTGCAGATTACGTAAAATCAAGTTTCATTAAACAATTGATTATCAAATAATTATTAAGCAAAAAATTCCGTATTTTGATGTGCCATTAGATAAAATGCCTGATTCAGAGGAGTTCATTCCAACTCACAAATCGGTTGTGTTGCATAAGAAAGAAGAACCTGTTGCATGCATTATTGATGATTCAGATCCATCTTTATATGAATTACTTGAAACTAATTCTTCACTTCAAGCATCACTGACTGGTTTTCTAAACAAAGACGAAGAGTTTGGATTATTGTTTGGTTTCCAACTAAAGATCAAAACGGATGTTATGTTCTTACAGTTTACTGTTTATCCTAATGAAGAATTTATTGACACTGTAATCTTTGGGGAGAGAATATACATCATTAATGAAAAACTGAAACCACTTTTCACATTAAAGGTTGCAACAGATCAGTTTGTTATGACAAAATCAGAATTTGACAAATTCAAAAAAGATGATGTGAACATCTAAGCATTTTATAGATGATAATTTCTAAATTTCCTGATGGCAAATTTTGCCCAGATGTTAAAGGCAAGAGAGCCTATTTTACTTGACAGAGATGACGGTCATTGGTATCAAACAAAATTTGATAAGATCTATCCATCCATCAGCACTGTTTTGTCAGCTACGGCATCTGAGGAAAAGAAGAATGGACTCTCACAATGGCGAGAAAATGAACCTGCACATGAATACATCACTGCACAGGCTCAGCATGTCGGAACCCAGTCCCACAAAATAATTGAGGATTATCTGAATAATATTCTGTCATATGATGAATATGATTTACTTCCAATTGCTCATTTTAATAATCTAAGGCCATTTCTTGAAAATATTTCAGATATAATATGTATTGAACAGAAAATGTATTCTGACAAACTCAAAGTTGCAGGAACAAGTGATCTTATTGCAAAATATAATGGAGAACTATCCATAATAGATTACAAGACAAAAAGAAAACCCCAAGTTGATGATTTTATGTATGAATATTATTTACAAACTACAACTTATGCTCAAATGTTTCATGAGGTAACAGGTCAGAAAATTAATCAAGTGGTGATTTTAGTTAGTAGTGAAAAAAATACTCGACAGGAATTCATAAAATCATGTGATGATTATATTGAACCAATCAATAAAAGAGTGGAAAAATTTTATTTGAGTAATTTACTGTGAATAATTTAAACAGAAATAAATTGGATTGTATATTTGATTACTTATGGCAGATAAAATTACTGCATAGTAATTAAAATCACATGGAATAAATTTCGTGATTGTTGACATTAGAGAATCTGATGAAGGGAAAATATGATTTCTTATTCATACGCCATTAGGATTGAGAATAACAAACACAAAGAAAAAACAGGTAGAGCATCTCAGTGGGAAAGAAATATGCACATATTATGAAACTGATCATATACGAAATATTGTTGCAGATGAATTAGTAAAAAAATATTCAATCTAGTTACGCTGGAAAGTAGATTATACTCATCTTGGATTCAATCTTAATTTTACTCGTTCCATATTGATTGTTTCTTGAGCCACATAATCAGTTCCTTGTAAAGATTACTTTTTTCCATATTTAAAACTCCTATCTCAAGATTTGTGGATGATTTTACTGTCTTGGTATATTTCTCGTGGACCGCAAAAATTATTTTGTCTAGAAACATTTCATTTTGCATCTCTTTTTTTGCCAATTCTTCAGATTCAGTCATTGCAAAACTTGCAAATAAAACTCCATCAATCCAATATGCATGAGCTGCCTCAAGTGAAGACATCATTCCTATTAAGTCATCTAGATTTAGTTTTATCATATCACGAACATAGATCTTGTCATACGGCTTATGGATGAATTGGGTCATGATGATGTCTTTTTGTAGAGTTTAATGAATATTTGGAAATTTTATATCTAGTTTTGCTCAATTCACTTCATGGTTGAAGATTTTTCAGATTATGATTTATTCATAACAGAATTTCCAAAAAAGGGTTACAATCTAATAGATTATCTCCAAGGCAGGGTTCATTTTGCAGTGCTTGATCAAATGAAGTTAATGCATACTTCTGGAATGACTCCAAATAAAATTAGAGAGACAATTATGACAAATATTGTTGAAATCATTGATCACTTTGAGTCTGAAAAAAAATCAGAAAGTTCTTGATTCTAATGTTACAGAATCTGCCAAAATTATTTTATGGCATTTACAATAGCAGTTGTAATGAGGCATATCGTTGTCCATTCGGTACTTGCATTCTTTAGTATGTTCAATCATAGACACTGTAAATTCTTCTCCCTAGGATGATTCCTTGTATTCACAATAATCGCGTATTGATTCGTTAAGATCTTTTATTAATTGAGCATCTGAAAAATCGGCATTCTTTAACATATCCCATTTTTTCTCAATATCTTCTTTTAAAACATAGAGTGTTCTCTTATCGTCGCAATGCATGAATAATTCACCTTCCTGTAGAATTTATGATTATTCATAAAAAAAATAATCCTTACAACTTCATAGTACTTAATGTCTTTGTTTTAAGTCTACATCATTTTAGACCCATTGCTGAATTAAATCTGAACTTGATATCATTTGGAGATAGACATGAAAGTAAGATTACATCTTTCATAATGATTGATCATTATTTTACACATGATAAATCTATAGAATTGCAATTTAACAAAGATAAGTAATTTATCAGTACTATGTACAAATTAGCAGTTGATTCTTTAAATTAAATATTCATTCAATGTGGCTGCCTAGCCATATAGATGATGTAGTTCAATCTTCCATGAATTTTTAATCTAACCATTTTTCATTCTTGTAGGTTTGCCATTTTTTCATAATAGTACTCCTGTTTTTTAAGGTCTCTTTCGGAAATTATCCTACATTTTCTCATAGGTACTAATCTTGAAATTTGCTCATATGTTTTCATATCTCTAACATCTGCAGCATATGCAATCTGAAGCAAGGGTGATTTTTCTTCAATCATGGGTTTTGCATTTTCATATCCCCCACTTTGTCTCATTCCTGTTCGAAATAATCCTATGTGTGTTTTGCTTTTTGATATTTGTGGATCTTGATAACAACAAATTGCAAATTCATCATTATCTTTTTCAATGATTGTTATTCTGGTAAATTTGTCGCTCCAGTCTTCAACTTCTCTAGCTATGAATGTGGCTTCTTTTTTGTCTTCAAAAACGGTTGATACTACCAATCTATCTTTTTCATATGCCCATGAAATTCCATAGAAATTTTTGCGCCAATCAATCTCAAAAGACATAGCATGTATCTGAAAAATTAACAAATTAATGCTTTCGAATTCGAATCGTAATTTTATTTTTAAATAAAAAATATGACCAGCACATATTCTTACAAAATTTAAGAAAGAGTAAAATCATAAATTAGAGTAATTTTAGATAATATGTGCTAGTTTTTACATATTCAAAAATTTAAACAAATTAATGCTCTAATGTTATCCTAGGACAATTTTTTAACTAGACATGATTAAAAAACTCGTCAGATAATTCATTCAAGAACTAGATGATATTTCTTAGGGGCAACTGCATTTTTCTCGTTTACCACAATAGGGACAATTACAATCACAGTACAATAATGCCTGTCCACATGGTTCACATTTTGTGTACTCTACAAAATCCTCTTTCAATATACATTACCTTCCATACATTTACAATGCAATATAAAATTGATAAGTGGTTTGGCCAAATCTCTTAAAATTAGTTTTATTTTTTAATCAGGATTAAACAAATGTTTAAAATTGTGGGATAATTTTTAGATTCAAAATGGAACTCTGATTGACTTTTTTGTTTAGGGACTAAACGTTTTACAAACAATCATTATGAGTTGTACATTAGATTCGTTTTTTCAATAATGCTTCTTGAGGTGTTTTTCCTTTGTTTACTTCCCAATGCCAATTATGATGTTTTTTCCAATGAGTTTCTAATTCTTCAGTGGTGGGTTCTTTTCCAAAAGGGGTTCCACATAACTTACATTGAATCACTTTTCTCACATCATTTTTTCTTTTTTGTTTAATAATTGGATGACATTGTACTGGAAAATTCTCATCATATATCATATTGTACTTTGAATTGTATAAAATTAAGAGTTTCGTTTTGAATGATCATTTTTTGAACTTGATGTTTTTCTAATCTTTGTGTTTGATTTATTTTTTATGAGATTATTTTTCTTTTTACTCCCTTGGAATTTCTCTCTTCTACGTTTTCTTTCCAAATCCATTAACGCGTAAATTTTTCCTGTTTCACATAATTTCATATTACCAGTAATTGGATCATGAATCGACTCAAGAGTACCATCAGACAGTAATTCTCCAACAATACTCCATGCCATGCTTTCTGAAATATCAAATTTGTAAGGAATTGTTAAAACTTTTGTAAAAAATCCATTCTTTGAATTTCTTAAAATAAATTGTTCAACTTTTTGTTCAGTTGTAAGTGACGGTTCTCTTTTTGTAAATCGTCTATAAGGTTTTCTTTCTGACATACTTTGTTACAAATTTTCTAGTATTTTAGGTAAATCATTTAGCATGAATGGTATCAGGATCATTATTTCCTGGCAGATATTTATCCCCTAGTTTGTTTTTCATGTTATCATCAAATTCTTCCTGTAATCTTGTAAGGTAAATTTTAGCTTCAGTCTCATCATCTGGAATGCCAGTATCTACATCATAATTGAAACCTGTTGCTAAATGATAAAACTCTTCAAAAAATTCTTTACAATCAATTACATCTGCTTTATGATTAATTGATGCTATAAGACAATTATTATCTATTCTAAAATTCATACAAATTTCTTCCTCAATCATGGTATCTACAATTACTGCCATGAGGTATGGAATGTATTTTTTATCCAATATGCATTGACCTTTATTTGCTATCCAGAGTTCATGACCATCAAGCAGATAATCAAAAGTCCTGACTATGACATCTCGAATATTTGAATCAGGGTATGCAGATTTTGAATTCCATGAATCTGTTTTGAAACTATTAGGTTCTACAAAAACGACATCAAATTTTAAATGTTCATTAACTTGCTCATACTCCCAAACTTGCTTGTTGGTCCACATTGGTGAGAATTTTTCTATGGTGGTTTTTGTTCGTTGATCCAATATTTTTCTATTTTATTTCTATAGTTTAATCTTTCTTATGCTAGTTGTTAATTCCTGATTTAAGAAATTCTAGTGTACATTCGGTAAGTTCGATACTAGAATGTTTTTTTATGCTATGTTTACAGTTAGGACAAGTTCCAAGATCGTCATTAGAAAATTCGTCTCCTACTTGTTTCATACAACACTCCATTAATTCATCTGTAGAGTGTGATTCCATTGCAAGTTTACATGTTGGGCATTCAGTCAAAACTATATTCAGTTACTCTGCATGTGATTATTATAAATTATATTTGATCTTTGCATACAATTCATGTGAATTTAGATAAATTTCAAAATGAGTTGGTTTGTATTTGTAAACAGCGTGTAATATTTGATGTTGTTGGAGATATAGAATGCGATTGGGGTTCTCACACTGTAATTCAATGTCCTAAATGTGAGGAACTTTTTTCAGTGGATAAACCATGCCAGGCATTCAAAAGTATTGAAGATTTGCTGAAAATTAATGATGTCTTTTATTCTCAAGAAGAATTACTCGAATACATGTCAAGTTCACATACTTGTTAATATCACTAATTTTCTACTAGTTAAGATGTATTCTTGATGTAATGTGTAAATTAATGAAATTATGAATCAATTTATCTTTAATCTGATTTTAAATTACTCGTTTGCTATCCAAATAATAGTACTAAACCAACAACTAATGCTGCTACTGAAATACCCATCCAGACATAAAATTTCTTTAACACATAGTTTTCCAGTATCATCTAAAATTAATAGGTTTGAAATCGCATCATTGTTTACAGTTGATTATATCGTGTATGAAATCAACTTTGAGCAAATTATTTAACAAGTATTTCTCATGGTTTTCATGAGCAAGACCTCAAACAAATCTAAAAAAAGAGCAAAAAGTACAGACAATACCTAGTTTAATGATGAATTATTTACAAAATAATTTTCTTTTAAATTAAACATTTGTAATAATGAAAGCAAGCAAGTTTGATGTCTTATTTCATCGACTCTTTGGGAGTTACAGACAGACATTAACCCGCAATCATCTTGCTTTCAATATTTCTAATGCCTAATGTTTCTAAAAATTCTTAAAATGAAACATGTCTTAAATTTTGATCAAAAAGGGTTAAAAAATTGATCCATTTTTTCAGCATAAACAAGATTTGAGATTTAATTAGATATTATCAGATACAATCTACAAAATAATCCAAAATACAATATTAAAGCTTAAAACCAATTTTTGTAAAGTGAACAAGATGCTCATCTCATGCAGAGGTATACAAAAAAACCACCATGTAATAGAATGCATGTTTCTTTACGAGGGTAACTGGGGAGATAGAAAATTAATTGAACATGAAAAGTTTCACAAATCACTTCAGAATAAAACTGATTTTTGGTTGGGTTTTGAAACATCTCAATTTTTTAAAATGAATAGTCGTTATGGAAAAAGAACATAGTCATTCTATTAAAAATACAACTAATTGTTAAAAGTGAACAAAAATATCATTATTTTCAAATACATCAAAATAATTTTATTCTCTTAGAAAATATCAACTGTTGTGAGTCAAAATCATGTATTAGAATGGAGTAAAAAAAAACTTCTCAAATGGTCTGATTTTAAGGCAGAATCAAATCCTGCTGCATTTGAAGACGCTCATAGTACAATTAAATATCGATTTACATGGGTAATAGATTCGGATAAAAATGGCAACCAAATTATGTTTCTAATTGATGACATTCGTGTTTTTGTAGAATTTCACTCTATTCTTTCATGGGTTAGGTCCTCTCAGTCTAATGATAGTTTATTAAAACATGAGCAAGGAATTTTTGATCTAGCCGAATTGGTTAAACGTGAAAATCTAAATGCATTACAAAATATTTTTTACGGAAAACAATTTCCCACAAGAGGCAGAAATGAACAACAACAAAAACAATTTGCAAAAGAAGATTCTGGTAAAATGATTGCACAGGAAGTTGAAAAACTTGAAAATATTTATAAAAAAAAATGTCAAGAGTATGTTGAACAAACGAATTTTGGACAAAATCAAGAAAAACAATCTGAGTATAATTTAATGTTTGAAAAATTAAGACAGTGATATTACCATTCAAAATAAATTGATTTTGCACAATCAAGTTAATGATATTATTTAATGAAGGATATGTATATTTTACCTAAATTCAAATTGTGTAAACTCTGAATTAAACTTATCATATTATTACAAATTGAATATACAAAAAGAGAAGTGTACTACAGTTAACGACATTTTGTAAGTATCTTGTAATTATTGAGATGTGTTGCCAATAACTTTGTCTTCTGGAATTGAATTAATGTAGTTTACCAAACTTCTATAATATTTTAAATGAAAATTTAGATCTTTAATTTCTGTTTGTCTTAATTCCTCAAGTTCTGGACCAAAGTCTATTTTGTCTGTATTAATGTGGTTTAACGTATTTTCATTAACTTCAATCATATGAAAAAGACTGTGAAGTACTTCTCCTTTTGTAAGACTTCTTTCACATGATTTTTTTAACAACACTTCTACCCAATCCATGATGATTTTGAATATAATCAATATATTCACCCCTGAATTTGATAAATTCTAACCTTAGCTCTAATTTTTTTTAGTCTATTATAAACAGATTATTTTTTTTCTGCCTTCTTTTTTCTATCCATGATTTCTTGGTTTCTTTCAATATCAGAATGCACCTCAACATGATCATAGAGTTGCTCCTTAGAATCAAATAGTTTCTCGCAATAGTAGCATTGATGCATTCCTATATTACGATCATCTTAGATAAATTACTTTTGGAATTTAAGTAAAATTTATTCTTAAAATATAAGATACGGTATTATTATATTCAAATTATACTTTTATTTCGTTTTGCCTGTTTGATAAAAGAGAGTTAGGATAAATCATCTTTGCCACATACAGTTTTTTTATTTAGAGTGACTTGGCCTGTATCAGAAGAGAATCAACGTACACAATTGTAGGTGTAGTACTATTTTCTAAAATGTAGTTTTGTTAATTATTTGCAGCAATAAGCTGATACCAAATAATGTAACAACACCTATTGCCAAATTTGCATAATTCATTATACTTGACATGACATTATTTTAAATTTTTGATATTAATCTAGTACGCTTAGATGTAATGTAATTTTAATAAGTTTCTACTTTAATCTCTGAATTACAAATAGGTATTTTCCCATTTTCTTTTCTAAAATCTTCAATTAACTGCAATTGACGTTCTTTTTGGTTATCTGTGAATTCTCTTTGATAGAATCGAGTTTTTTGTTTACATTCATTTTCTGAAAATTCGGTGTCCACATATTCGGTAAATGTTATTTCCATATTGTTTGTCTCTCCGATGAAGATCGGTTCTTTATTTCTATTATACAATACATAAACTCCAGAATGAGGTTTAACAAATTTGGCACTATCTAACCAAACTCTTAGCTTATCTTCCAATAATTCCATGTTTTTGTATGATCTATGACATATTAAAACTAGTTAGCAAAAATTATGATGTTATAAGCAGATCTATCCTTTTAATATTGGTTAGTAACTGGTAACATGGTCTTTTATTATTACTACAGCACTAAAAAAAGAGGATCAAGTGTTTTGATAATTTCACACATACAATCAAGATAGAATCTACAAAATCAAGAAGCAAGTATTCTGAAAAATTTTCTAAAATCAAACAATACTGTGACTTAAAAAGAATCCCAATTAGACGAATAGGTATATCAACTTATACATTCTTCAAATAAATATGCTGTGTTATGATCTGAATTAAATAATTCTAATTATTTGTTTTTGAGAATCTTGACATTATTTATTACCCATGTTTGTTTCTAAAAAGTAATGTCATTCAAGTGTCCTGTATGTCAAATACAAGATCCAATGAGATACATTACAAAACAACATCTGGAACTTCATATCAACCATCGTCATCCCGATGTATCCAAATTGGTCGGTAAAGGAATACAATTTTAAAACTAATTAATTAATTTTTTTTATTCAGATATCCCAAACGTCAATGATGCCCTTCAAATATGCATAGTCGTTACAGATCCTACAGCATATAATATCATATTCAAACCCCTTGACCTATTTTCACAGATTGTTCATTTAAGTTAATGATTAAATATTCCTAACCAGCACTTGGATGTTTTGGCGTGTTGTTCATTATAAAACTGAGAGTTTTGTGTGAAGAAATCAAAATGCGGGGTTTTAATATTGATAATAAACAAGTGAAATCCTGTCTCTTTTAGAAAATTTTCCCGATCAATTTACTCCACGAGAAATTCAAAAAGAGATCATTTCTAAAATGGAATCTAACTTAAAATCAGGTTTTAAAAAAATCATTCTTTGTGCACCAACAGGGGTAGGTAAATCTCTTGTTGGTGCTACCATTTCAAGATATTTTGATAGTTCTTTTACTATTACGGCGTCAAAACATCTTCAAGATCAGTATATCAAAGATACCCCATTTCTAAAACCCATTAAGGGAAAACAAAATTTCCCATGCCCTAAACTCATGTCTTCAGAGAAAGTAGAAAATATGGTTAGAGCAATGCGATGGGGATTGACATGCGATAAGGGAGTATGTCAAGAAAGAGTAAACAAAAATGGTAAAGAAGTCTTCGAGGTCTGTAAATTCAAGCCTACAATAAAACAAGTTGAAGAAAACACATATGATTCACAATGCTGCCCTTATTATCTACAGAAATATCAAGCTCTTACCTCAAAACACTCCCTTTGGAATTACCATGCATTTTTCACCATTATGAAATTTAACAAAAAATTGTTTGCAGATTATCTAGATAGAAAAGTCACTGTTTTTGATGAGGCTCATAAAATTGAAGACCAGATAATCCAATTTGTGGGGTTTGACATCTTTAGTGGACAAGTAGATGAATGTAATCTTAATACAAAGAAGTATGATTTTACAGATTTAGATTCTGTAATACAGCTAACTGATGACATGGCATATTCGTATGCAAATAAAATCAAAGATATTAAAGAAAGTCCTGCTTTTCAAAAAGAACCAGATTATGAATTAATTGCAGGGTTAGAACGGCGATATAATAGAACTGCACAAGCTAAAATAGACATTCTTACAGACAAAGAAAATTTTGTTGTAAATGATCCAGTTAAAGATTTTAATGGAAATTTCAAGACTATTTCTGTAAAACCAATAGATGTTTCAAAATTTGCAGAGTCATTTTTTGAAACTGAATACCAATTATTTATGTCTGCAACAATAGATAAATCAAGTTTCTGTGAAAATATGGGTCTAAAAAAAGAGGACGTCGCATTTGTTGACACTGCAAAATCTCCATTCCCTATTGAGCATAGAAAAATTGATCTTCTTAATATCAGACGATTAAGTTATGGTTCAACTGAGGAGGATGAGATCGAGGTGATTAAAACAATTGACAGAATTTTAGATGAGCATTCCACTGAGCGGGGATTAATATTGACATCATCTATTCCAAGGTGTCAGAAAATAATTCGTTATCTGTCTCCTAAAAATACTAAAAGAATTAGAATCTGTCATAGCAGAAACAAAGATGGAAAAACACAAGATGATATAATTACCGAACATGCATCCGATCCTACAGGAGTACTACTTTCATCCTCATTATGGGAAGGAGTAGATTTGAAAGATGATTTATCCAGGTTTCAGATTATAGCAAAAGTTCCATATCCAAATTATACCGAAAGGAGAACCAAAGCAAAAATGAACAAATTTCCTTTGTGGTATACATCTCAAACCCTCACAAAATTGTTACAAGGATTTGGCCGCTCAATTAGGAGTGAAAATGATTGGGCAAGAACATATGTCCTTGATACTGCTGCAAATAATGTTTTTTTTAAAGCACAGCAAATGATTCCAAATGCATACTATGATGTTTTAGGAATGGAGAATCTGTAGACAGCACTAATTTGATAAAATATGGTTTTACTTTTTCTTCCTACCATCTCTGATGATTTTTCTGATCGTTGATCTATAAACATTATAAACACATTGATCATTATTCTGAAAATATTCAAAATCCTTTAATTGATTGTGAGTATACTTTGATACATTACTCCAAAAATCAGACTGTATTTAGTAACAAAAAACAAACATTATTTTCTAAATGATGGTTTTATCAAAAACAGGTTTAATTCTCTTATACAACATATGTTACAGAATTGGTGTTGTAATAGCACCTTGTGCAGCAGAGCCCACTAGGGATGCATATTTAGCAAGTGCTCCTGTGGTGTAATTTGGTTTGGGTTTACTCCATTGTTTTCTTCTAATTTCTAACTCGTCTTCAGATACATGGAGATCAATAGTATTAGTCTCTGTATCTATTGTGATTTCATCATCATTTTTTACCAATGCGATTGGGCCCCCAACATAAGCTTCTGGTGCAACATGACCCACCATAAATCCACGTGTTCCTCCAGAAAATCTCCCATCAGTTACCATTGCTACTTTTTTCCCTAATCCCTGTCCTACAAGTGCAGCAGTTGTTGCTAGCATCTCTCTCATTCCAGGACCACCTTTTGGCCCTTCATATCGGATTACTACCACATGACCTTCATCTATCTCTCCTTTTGCAACAGCGTCAAATGCATATTCTTCTCTATCAAACACACGTGCCTTTCCAGTAAATCTTGTCATCTCTACCCCTGCAGTCTTGATTACTGCTCCTTCCGGAGCTAAACTTCCTTTCAAAATTACGGCAGTTCCTACTTTATGAAGAGGATTTTCAATGGATCTGACAATGTGTTGCTCAGTATCTTGTATCTTAATAGACAAAAGATTTTCTTTGATTGATTTCCCTGTAACTGTCATACAGTTTTCATTAAGCAATCCCTTCTCAAGTAATTTCTTTAAAACAAAGGGTATCCCTCCAATCTTGTCAAGGGAATTCATCACATAATTTCCACCTGGTTTCATATCTGCTAAATGAGGTGTTTTCTTTCTAATCCTTTCAAAATCATCATAACTCAAATTGATATTTACTTCATTTGCAAGTGCAAGCAAATGTAAAATCCCATTAGTCGATCCTCCTACAGAATTTAACATCGTGATTGCATTTTCAAATGCTTCAAAACTCAAAATTTCTTTAGGTCTAATGTTCATCTCCAATAGTTTGGCACACGCAACTCCTGTATCATATACCATCTTGTCTCGTCTGTCATCTTCTGCAGGAGGACTGGCGCTTCCGGGTAGTGCAAGTCCTATAGCCTCAGAAATTGATGCCATTGTATTTGCGGTGAACATGCCCCCACAAGAACCTGAACTTGGGCATGCAGTATTCTCAATATTTTTTAATGATTCAAGTGATAATTGTCCAGAGTCATATGCACCTACTGCTTCATATACATCCACAATTGTTAATTCCTGTCCATCTAGCATTCCTGGCATAATGGTTCCACCATAGACAAACACTGATGGTACATTTAGTCGGGCCATTGCCATCATGGTACCAGGTAAACTTTTGTCACATCCCGCAATACCTACTAGTGCATCATATTGATGTGCTCTGACCATTAATTCAATTGAATCTGCAATAACCTCACGAGATACAAGTGATGATTTCATTCCTTCATGTCCCATTGCAATTCCATCACTTACTGCTATTGTTGAAAATTCTCTTGGTGTTGCCCCTGTATCAGATACTCCTTGTTTAGCTTTGAGAGCTAATCTTGGCAGATGAATATTACACGGTGTGGCTTCATTTCCGGTATGACATACGCCGATAAATTGTTTAGATAAATCATCATCATCAAGCCCCATAGCTTTGTACATTGCTCTTTGTGGTGCTCGCGATGTCCCTTCTACGACATTTTTGCTAGAAATTTCCATGACATGTAAATTCCAGATTGCTATAATTTAGACTTTATTGAAATTGTAATAGTTTTCTTTTAGCATGAATAAGATAATATGATCATTAGTGGGGAAGAGTTATTTATATCGTTAAAAGTACATACAAAAAAAATTAAAAAACTAGAATTTGGTTCTTGTAAAACCAAGTATATGATGAAGACTCATTCAAGGAGTCTAAAAAGAAACCAAATGATACAACAGAATTAAATCCAATCATCCAATTAAATTTCGTTTGTTGATTTGACCTTTATTTAGTGGAGAATTCAATTAACTCTAATGCATTCAAATAGTTCCGCAAAAGACATGGCAAAAAAAGGACTAGACAATTTACTTTCAAACAAAAGCCAAAATATAGTAGATGTTATGTTGGGACGAGAGAATACACAGACAGTAAGCTCGGATATGCTTGTAGAGGAAGTCCAGAAAAGAGTATGGAATGCACTCAAACAAGATCAACAGTACTCTGATGTTATCACTGATTCTGATAGATTTCTTCGCGATAATGTTTTTTCTAGTACAACAATGATTGTAATGTATGTGGATCTGGTAGGCTCCACACAGATGGTCATGGACCTTCCACAAAAACAATTGGCCATGATAGTAAGCTCATTTGCTCAGGAAATGGGATATGTTATAAAACAACATAATGGGTATATTCTAAAATACGTAGGAGATGCAGTAATAGGTTACTTTGCAGAAAAAGGAAGTGTTGCCAACATTGCAGACAGTTCAGTTAGTTGTGCAGAATCAATGCTTAAAGTAGTAAAAACAGGAATTAATCCAGTTTTACAGCAATATGACTACCCTGATCTTGCCATAAAAATTGGAATTGATTTTGGGGAGAACACAATCATTCGTTATGGGGATAATGAGGAAGAATCACACGTTGATCTCCTTGGACCTTCAATGAACATGGCGGCTAAAATACAGGGTCATGCTCAACCAGACCAGATTCTAATAGGAGATCAAGTTTACAAAAAACTAGACTCTGCCATACAGGAATATTTTGAGCAAGTCAAATGGAAAGATAGTATCTGGAATTATAGAAATAAAGTTACTGGAAAAATATATCCAGTTTATGCATATGTTGGGAAATAGATGGTGAGTGATTTTGTCGCTTACAAAAATACCTAGCACACAAGAACTGCGAGAAATAATTATTGAATTATTAAAAAAAGAAAACTTAGATGATGCATGTTACGTTGACATGCTAAACTATGCATTGGGATTATTTAATGAACAGAATCTAAAGAACAGGTATTATGGATACCACAATACTAGTCACGAGATGATAGTAACTTATAACACTCTTTTGGCATCAAGAGGAAAGGAATTTCATGGTACAGTGTCTAAAGAGGACTTTAAGCATCTGTTCACAGCATCACTGTTTCATGATTATGAACCAGGCAAAATAGAAGATAAACCTCATGAAGAGAGTGCAGCAAATTTTGTGACTCAAGATAAGAAACTCTTGAATTTGTTCAAAGAATCTGAAATTGATTCTCATCTTGTAGCATCATTAATCTTGCGAACATCCTATCCATGGAGTTTAAAAAAATCAGAGTATGAGCCCTTGATATTAAGCCATTTTGTACAATCAAAATATGCCCATAATAAAACAATGCAGGAACACTATGCCAATCTAGGATGGTTCATGTCGGTTGCGGACAGAATAGGTGCATACGCACTAGGAGATTTTTTGGATGCGATGGAACTTGCAAAAAAGAATGCACATTCGCTGGGATGGGGTTCTGAATACATAATACAAAGAAGCGTAACATACTTTGAGACACTGCTAAACGAAGAACAGGAGATGACAGATAAGGTGATGCGCTCAATTCCAAAATCAATGCGCAAGACATTCATGAATAATGTTTTGGGATTTTTCAAACTTCGTGAAAAAGAACTAGAGGTACGAGCATCAATAGTATATGATGAAATTAAATTAACAACAAATTTGGAAAAATGTGAATTTGATGACGAACAGGCAAACAGTTTGTTTGATATCTATGACGAACTTCCAGATCCTCTTCAGTTTAAGAAAAAAACATTCTTTGAATCCCTTAAAGATCCAGAAACCATTCTAATTACATTGAGACTAGGATCCAATACTGGAGAGATATTGGGGTTTGCCAAAGGTGGGCCACTGGAGGGTTATGGGCTTCCAGATAGCATCAATGATACGAATTATGGAAAATCCAATACTGTTTTTTTGGAACCATTAGCACTAAAGATGGGATATTGGGGTCAGGGTGGAGGCTCACAAATGAGACAACACTTCAGGAAGATTGCAAAAGAAAAAGGCTATGATTTTCTAACCAGCTTACAATTGCGTGAGGTCATACAAAGAAGAATAGAAAGAAATGACAGTATAGAGTTTGTCCAGCAACTTAATCCTGAAAAACTAGACTATTACAGGGTAATTCTTTGAGATTATTTTTAGATTTATAATAACCTCCCTCTTGATGACATAGACTTGTGACGTCTCTTAGTAGATTTATGATTCAATTTCTAACAAACATTGTTTATCGTGATGTGAGTTTTTGGTTCTGTAATGTCTAATGCTTTTTTTTAAATCCCTATTTAAAAAATTTTGATGAATTGTATGTAATTAGAATTTGCTTAAAATCCACCTACTTGTATTCTTCATCTTATTCAGATCCTTTTTTGAGATCAAGTTGATGTTCTTCTTAATTCATTTCTCCTTGTTCTAGTTTTATCCATTTCTCTTCTAGTTCTTTGGAGGCTTTTTAGATATGAGTTAGTATTCAGTATAGGTATATGAATACTGGATCTAATTTACAAAATTGACCGCTTCTAATGTAGTGGTATAACATGAAGATATATCCAATGTGATGAAAAAACAAGATACTCACATCGGAATTATTTTTATCCTTTGTAATTTAGACTCATCCAAATACCAGTTCAATTGACATCAGAAATCCACAGTTACAATTGAAATGAAGAATATCAGTCATACAGATTGCCATTAATCCAGTTTCTATTTCATGTATGAATTTGGTTAACCACTATATTCTTAATCAATGCTCTTCACTGTATTACTCACACATCATCATACCCTTTTCAATCAATATTATTTTATAAAATAAAGACAAAGTAGTACTTTATTATTAGTTAATTTACTTTAATTATTCCTTGACTTACTAGAAACTCTATTCCTTTAACAAAATCTCGTTCAGAAATTAAATCGTCTGACCACCATCCAGCGTTACTCTTAACCCAATCAGGGATTTTATTACTTTGATTAACTGTGTTTTGTTCTGTAATCTGGATTTTCATCAATCCCTCTTGAATTAAAAATTGAATTCCTTCGATGAATGAATTATCATCTATTTGACCATCAGACCACCATTTTGCATTGTTTTTTATCCATGTTGGAATAGGGATGATTTTTTCCTCTTGTGTTACAGATTTCGATATTATACTAAAATCAGATACCGATGTCAAAAACTTTTCAAAGTTTTTAGAACCTTGTCCTGTTAAGATTAATTTTAATTGAAATTTGCCATCGGAAGGAATTATGATACTCTCTGTGGCAATTCCATTTGGAGCTAAAATACCAATATGTGTTTCAGTGCTACCAACATTTGACCAAATCTCTTTTCCAGAAGAATCTGTGATACTATATGCAAATAGTATATCTTTTGCGGGATTGGTATTTACATCAAAAAATGAAAATGTGAATGATGTTTTTTCACCTGCCCTTAACTTTGAATCCCATAACACTTTTGCAGTGAAGTCATTCTCAAATGTAAAATCAAGATGATTAAATTCTATTTTTTCTCCAGAAAAAATCTCAACGTTTATTGTGTCTTTTTTGTTTTCTGAACCTAGATTACTTTCTATTAATACAAGTTCTTCATGTGAAATATTTATTCTGATAATGTTTTCATCAGGGAGGGAAGTATCAAATTCAAAGGAACTGTCGTGTAATTTTATTCCTTCAACAAATACATTTACACCATACCCTTGTTTAAAAGTTAAAAAATCTTTTTCCATAGATATTATTTGAGTGTTGCCAGAATCATGTTGTTGGTCATACTCATTATGATATGGTATTTCATATTCAATTTTTTTTAATGACTCATCATAATTAAAATTAGAGATTTTGTTGTAAGATTTTATCGATATTGGGAATTCTTGAGCATTAGCTGTTTTGATCAGAAATGTTTCTTTTTGAGGAATGTGTAAAAAAGTCTCAAAAAGTAAATCCTTAACAGTCATTGTTTTTGGATTTGTTGCACCAACAATGGAGACTTTTACATTATATTCACCGCTTTTGTTAAAAACAGGCCCCTGAATTACAGGGATTGAGTCTCCTCGTGCATAATAGGCACCAGCTATAGCATGTTTTTCACCAAAATATTTTGTACATTTCCAAAGATTTTGCTCTTTACATCCTGTTGTAGGTCTAATATCTAAATCGAGTTTTCCATCATCATCAAAAAAGTATTCATTGGCAACCAAATTATTTTCTTGGAAAATTTGAACGCGATATGTAACACTTTTTATGTTGGCATTAGTATCACTATCAAAAAATCTAATTGATAGGTTTGCGTTTTTGGTTTCATTATAGTTAAAATCTGCAGGTGATAGAATCGTACTTAGTGACACTTTTAGTCCATCTAGATCAATTGGTGGTGAAAGTGCCCCTGAATGATGCTGTGCATATGATGGAGAAAATGAGATAACAAATAGTGCCGCAAATATTATCAACATCCATTTTGGAATCATGACTTTAGATGTATTGAGGACATTAAAAACATTATAATCATTTTGTTCTATTTAGATAGTCTAGGCAAAACTAGAATTGAGATGTATTTCATACAGGTAAACGGAATATAATTGAATTTACAACCTGGACAGCGTCTAATTTCAGGTTTAATAAAATAACGAATTAATTTTATTAAAATTAAATTGGAGTGTTTTTTTTTGATTTAATATAGATAATATTTATTTTCAATTTACAAGCCAAAATCAATTAAAACAAAAGTCTGCTATGAAAGGACATCATAATAAACTACTTGATAGTTTGACGTAAAGATATAATTGATCGTAAGATTAGACCAGATATCCCCAAATTAGATTTAAGAAATTCGCTTACCCTCAAAAGGTAAAGCTCCCCTCTAAAACCTTCATCATAAATCATTTCAACAGAGCCTTTATCGGTATCAACAAATGAGGTAATTAATGAATACTGCCCAAGTTTTGCATCAGTTCTTTCAAGATACAGACGTAATTCAACTTTAGATATTATAAAATCATCTTGTGTGAAATTTCCTGAAGAGAATAAAATTTGAACGTCATCAGGAGTTTTATCAACTCTAGTAGGATCATGAAGATCAATTTTATGCATCAGATGTCATGCATCGTCATTGTTAATTAAGTGATATTTGTACGAAAATTTTCATCATCCATTGCATATTAAAGAGTATTTGCGATAGTATTATTTACCGTGAAAAATTATTTTGTAAATATGGACCCACATAGATTTCATGGTAAAGACATACCTCACATAAAACTAGATCCAAAAATGACCATAGAAGATTTAGTGGATGTGTTTGCAAGTTCAGGGTATAACGGTAGACAGCTTGGAGATGCAGCTAAACTTTATGCAAAAATGATTGAGGATGATGCAATAATTTGTCTTACTGTTTCTGGAGCAATGACACCAGTAGGGTTTGGTGGAATAATCAAAACACTAATCGAACGTGGGTTTATAGATTGGATTGTAACCACAGGTGCCAACGTATACCATGAAGATCATTTTGCATGGGGGTTACCTGTCAAACAAGGAAGTTTTGACGTAGATGATATGAAATTGTATGAAAATGAGATTGTTAGAATTAGGGATGTCTACATCAAATTTAAAGAAACGTTGGAAGCTGAAGACATGTTAATTCAAAATATGTTTGGAGAAGATTTTCCAGATAGACCATTTACCACAGCAGAATTTTGCAATAGGATGGGAAAGATTAGTAAAGAAAAGGCAAAATATCCCGAAAAAAGTTTCATTACGACAGCTTACGAGTATGATGTTCCAGTGTACATCTCAACAATAAAAGATTCATCACTTGCACTAAATTTAGCTGTTCATAGACTAAAAGGCAAAATATACAATCTTGACTTTGTTAGAGAGATAATTGAACAAGCAGCAATCCTATATGGTTCAAAAAAATCAGGAATCTTAGAGCTTGGAGGAGGAGTTCCAAAAAATACAGCTCAACAAACAGGTCCGATGCTAGATCAAATTTTAAAAAGGAGTGATGGAGGTCAAGATTACATTATACAAATTACAGATGCACGACCAGATACAGGAGGCTTATCAGGTGCAACATTGCAAGAAGGTAAAAGCTGGGGTAAAGTGCAAGATGCACATCATGATATGGTGACAGTTTATGCAGATACAACAATTGCTTTTCCAATTCTTGCACTGTATGTTTTAAGTAATCAAAAAAAAAGAAAACCAAAACGACTCTACAAACAATTAGACAAACTATACGAAAAACTTAGTGATGATTATTTTAAAAATCCTGCAAACAAAGTAAAGAAGTTAAAAAAGAAAAATTAAAATTTGTCATATCTTGCGCGTTCTAGATCTCTATCGTCTTTAGATTCTTTTTTCCATTCTTTGTAATGTTCTTTGCAAAGAACAGTTTTTTTACCAGCAGAGTTTACCCGTAGTCCCGCATTTTCAACTTTAGTTGTGTTAAGAGAGCGGGCACCATCATGGTCACATCCCTCAACATTGCATTTTGCACCTTTTGATACAATGCCCATATAGTATAGTAATTAAGATGTTATTTATACTTGAAAATATTTTGTAAACTTTCATTTTAGTTTAGACCTAATTCATCAAATTGTTCATCGTTTATAAGAGGAATATTTTTTTCTTAATTTATGGCCGGAGGAAAGAAATCTACAACAGCGACCAAAGATAAATCTACAGGTACCAAAGATTCCAAAAAAAGTAAAAAGGATAAAGGAGAAAGTGGTGCAGCAAGAAAAGCAGAGATATCAGTCAAGGTTAATGAACAACAGGCAATGAAAATTATTCAAAACTCAAAAGTAGTTACAGTACAAGATCTTGCTAGACAAACAGGAGTCAAAATTTCAGCAGCAAATAAATTTCTAAAAGAATCCGCAATCAAAGGAACAGTAAAAAGAGTGGGCGGTTATTCAGGGCATCGTTTGTATCAAGCAGTCTCTTCATAAATACAAAAAACATCTCCAGATGTTACATTGTTTAATGCGTCTATGTTTTCGCCCAATTTTCCAATAGGAGTCATAGTTTTCCCAGGTGCAACATTGTTAGTAAAAAAACAGATACTCCCAGTAGAAGGTAAAAATGCCACATCACCTTTTTTGAATTCAGATCTTGATCTTTCAATTCCAGAATCAATATTTGTTTCAAAATAAAAAATACTATTTCCTAGCTGATGAGCATGCCCTTCTAAAGGTAACGATCTCATGATTATTCCAACAGTTCTTGGCGACAGATGACGTTTAAGATCACATAAAATTTTTGATTTTCCACGAATTTCCAAAACGAGTTGCTTTTTAGATACAGAAGATGTACTCAATTTGTACAATAAACTGATTAGATTATATAACGTTTTAAGAAAAATTTGTTACTTGTCGGGTACTGAAGAAGTTGAAGTGTTAGAAGTTCCTGAATCTGAAGAACTTTTGGATGAAGAACCAGAAGAGAATACGGGGCTAAACAAAGCGCTGGACACTTATCGGAAGTTAATTGAAAAAAAGGACGGTATTGAACCACTAAGTGAAAAAGAACAAAACAATCTTGAGAAAAGAATTAAAGAAATTGAAGGAAGAGAAGTCGTTGATAAAATTGAAGAGCATGAACCAATAGAAATTCCATGTGAGAATGGAAAGATTACAATTGGCCCTCCAACATTAACTAGATTTGAAAAAGCAAGAATTATGGGAGCAAGAGCATTACAATTATCATTAGGAGCGCCACCATTCATTTCAATTCCAAAAAGTGCAAGGATATCATTAGATATTGCAATGGAGGAGTTAGAACAAAGAGTTATTCCAATTACAATTAGAAGAATGTTGCCAAATGGCGATTATCAAAACATACCAATTGACTATTTCGATAGATGAATGAATCGTCGATAAAACTTAAAAGAACATAAAATTGCTAGTTATTGAACAATGCTCATGGAAGAATCAATTGAACCGTATGGTCAAGAGCAGACCACAAAGTCTGATGATACCATAATTACTATTGAAAATGATCCTGTAATGCAATCAGCTCTAGACATATTACCAATATTAGGAAAAAAAAATAAAGTGATTCTAAAATCAAGAGGAAATTTTATTCCAAATGCAGTAGCAGTAGCTAACATCATAACAGAAAAAATGTTACATGGAAATTCAAAAATTGAAAAAATTAACTTAGACACAATGGCTGCTGCAGGAATAGGTAATATGACATCAACAATTGAGATTATATTAATTAAAACCTAGTAAATATTTCCAGGGCCTTTTAGAAGCATATTTTCACATTCTTTACATACTTGTTCATCTATGTTTGATTCTAGGTTATGATGAATCTCACATATTAGCAAGCTTGATTTTATGTAATTACATAATCCAATGAATTTTGAAAGGTTTGACGGTGTATATGCCATATCTGATGAAAGACTATCACTTAACTCATCAATCATAATTGCTACTTGTTTTTCTGCTAATAGTTTTGCAATAAGAGACGGATCCCCTCTTGTCCCTCTAATGTAATTACTAATTGCAGCTTGTGTAACACCAAGCATTTTAGAAATTTCATCTTCTCTAATATTATGCTCTTCTGCAAGTTTTTTAGCTAAAATAGCTCGTAATGCTGGAATCAGAGTTTTGGATTCTATTTCAGCAGGAAGTAACATCAATTTTAAGAACTCTGTAAAGGATTTAAAGCTTCCAACAAAATGCCAAATTACTCAGACTTGTAATTAAGCATAGATATTTTAATTTCAAAAAAAAGTAAAAAAATATTGAATGGGTTTTCCAAAGATATCTACAAAACTTTAGAAGAATCCTGTGATTATTGTAAATCAAATTTAATTGCGTTATCAGGAGGACTAGATAGTACCATAATTGCATATTTTCTAAAAAACAGAAAGCCAAAAGCTGTTGCGGTAATTACAGAGGATTTTGTGTCAACTGATTTAACATATTGCCAAATGGTTTCAAAAGAAATGAGACTAGATTTGTCAATATATACTGTAAAGACAGAAGTTATTCTGGAAGCAATTGAAGAGACAATAAAGATCTTAGAGAATTTCAATGACATAGAGATTCGCAATAACGTTGTAATGTATCTTGCAATAAAATGGGCAAAAGATAATGGGGAAAGATCAATAATTACAGGCGATGGTGCTGATGAATTGTTTGCAGGATATAGTTTTCTGATTAACAAACCAGAAGAAGAATTAGAAACAGAGATTAAACGAGTATGTTCAGTAATGCATTTTCCCACACATGAAATTGGGAAAAAATTAGGAATAAACATAGAATCACCATTTCTAAATGAATCCGTAATTAAACTCGCAAATCAAATTTCTGCTAACCTCAAAGTAAGAGATGAAAATGGAAAAAGACATGGTAAGTGGATTTTACGTAAAACATTTGAACAATATATTCCGAAACAGATTGCATGGAGAGAGAAATCACCCATGCAAGACGGTTCTGGAACTGTAGGATTGACAAATTTGTTTGAATCAGTAATCAATGAAGAACTATTTGTGGAGAAGAAATTGACCATAGAAAATGCAGACGGAGTGATTATCAGAAGCAGAGAGTCAATGTACTACTATGAGATTTTTAGAAAACTTTTTGGTTCGCCAGTAGACAAACGATCTGAGGACATATGCCCATATTGTAAACATGATGTTGGAAAATCAAAGTTTTGCAGAATGTGCGGAGCTTTTCCAATTTAATTTTTTATTTTGTATTTTTTAGGTTTTTTGATAAAAATTCGTCTACACCCATTGCAACAAAAATAGAATTTCTTTCCATCATGATCATGAAGTAATGCCAATTCTTCATCAAGTTCAATTCCACAAACAGGATCTATTGGCATAAATTTGTCAATGTTAAATTCTATTTATACATTCAGCATGAAATATATGATTAAAATGATTGGTCTAACTGCACTCAAAGTAATTCTAGTATTGTAATAATCTAATTTAATAAATCAAAATGAAATATGTTAATTAAAAATATCCAAAACTGGAAATGGCTGTTTGGTTATGAATTGATTATTTCAAGGATTTTTTGAGGTAAAGTGGCATAATCACTATCAGGTTCGGCCACCACGTATAAAATATCATCATTTATTGGAACACTAATTGCAAGTGCACGTTCACGGGAAGCCATAGCAAAATTTACTAGGCCAAGCTGTTTATCAAACTCTTTTCTCATTTTTACACGCATTGCAAGTTCCATGAATATCATTTCGTCATCCCTTTCACTTTCTAATGGTTCTACATTTTCTCTCATCCCACCTGCTACAAGACGACCTCGTTCATTAATTACACCAGAAAATCTAATCTTAGGATCAACAGATAAAACAGAATTGCAGATTTTTGCATAATCATAAATCTTTGAAGGCATTTCTAATTCCTGTTAAATGCCACTCACTTATAATATATATCGACAAACGTGGAATTTATAAAATAGTTATGAGGTAAGTTGTTTTAACAACGTAAGAAATTCATCATCATTCATCGGAGGGATTTTCATAATGTCTAGATTTTCTGAAACGTGTTCAAGAGATTTTTGACCAATCAAAGGAGCAAGTACACCTGGTGACGAACGAATAAATTGTAAAGCACGTATAGATGGTTTCAAATCATGGAAGTCTGGCATCACTCCTGGAGCTAGTAATCTACCTTGCATGAAAGGCACACTGGTGAATACACCTATTTTTAATTTCAGGGCGGATTCTAAAATAGATGCTTTTTGGTTTTCAACAGATTGATATTTTGCCAAAAGAGCTTGATCATAATGCATGTTGTATGGTAATTGAATAAATCTAAAGCCATGATTCTCACCGCCAATTTTTCTTGCCATGTTAACGGTATCTTCTAATGAAAGATATTGAGGGTTATCATTTGGAACTCTAAAGCATTCCCAAGTTGCCATCCCATAGAATTTAATTTTTCCCTCATCTCGTTTTTGTTCATATAGTTCAAATACAGATTTTAAATTCTCTAAAAATTGGTCTTTTGACACATCGTTTATTTGACCTTCGACTGCGTTATGAAGATATAATAAATCTAAGCATTCAATTTCAAGATTTTTTAAGCTTCGATCTAGTTGATCAGAGAGATATGTTTGAGTCATACAATGATATCCAGAAGTAACATCACCTTCTTTTATCACCCCTTTTTTAGAATATTCTTCCTTGACATATTCCCAAAATCCTAGATTAACGTCAGCATCATTTGTGACATATCCACTTTTAGAACTGAGAAATATTTGGTCACGTGAAATTTTTTGTTCTTCAATTAATTCTAAAAGCGCCTTTCCAATCGAGCGTTCTGCCTTTTGTGCCCTGTAATTAATTGCAGTATCAACAACATTGACTCCTAATAGAATAGATTGTATTACTGCATTTGTTACTAGTTGATCAGTTCTGGTATCTGGGTCACCAAGATAAGTACCAATTCCAACATTTGATAGTAATAAATTCTGAAATTCATTAAAATTGGCTTGGTTTACGCCTGAATTTTGGGCAAATTTTCTTGTTCCATCCGAAGTTGCAAATCCAGAAATCATGAATTTCTAAAGTTTTTACTAAATTTATGTCAAGTGTTACAATCTAATCAAAAAACCAATAATAAATAACATACCAGTAATTCTTCCAAACATCAATGTAGAAGACATGAAAGGTATTAAATTCTTAATAGAGTCATAATTTTTTTGTAATCCCAATCCAGATTTTATCATTAATGGAATGCCAAGAAAACTAATCATAGATGTTAGAGGAAACAAGTTTGAAAAGACCCCTATAATTATCGCTACATATGATATCAATGGGAAAATCCAGAATAGCTTGGCAGCTTTCTCTTTTCCAACTACAATAACCAAAGTTTTTCTACCTTTGGACTTATCTGCATCATGATCAGGAAATGATGCAATGAAAAGAACTAGGGCAGATAATGAACCAATAGTGATTCCAGCAAGAATAGATTCAAAAGATATTTGTCCCGACTGAATAAAGAAAGTTCCAATGACAATCAAGGAACCTTTTACTGCAACAAAAAATTCACCTAGACCAGAATCAACGATTTTGGTAGAGTAAAAATAGATAGATAAAATTGCAAATCCTAAAATTATTGCAATAATTACGCCGTCAGTAAATACAAAATATCCTCCAATGATAGATCCAATTACTAAAAAAACAATACCCATACGATATACTGATGATGGTGTGAGTAACCCCTCTGGCAATACACCTGTACCACCACTCATTTTTGTTCTAGTGGTTTTTGTATCTATACCTCTTTTAAAATCCCAGAAATCATTTAGCAAGTCAACACTTGCATGAAGTGCCATTACTCCTGCAAAGGTCAATACAACATCAAGCCAGTTTATTGGTAAGTTTTGCCACCAAATCAAGGAGATTCCTGTGGACACTGCAATTACAGATGCAAGAAGAAATCTTACCCTGATCACTTGAAACCAATCAGAAAGCATATTGACATTCACAATTTTTCAATATAATATTTATGAGATTCTAGTTTTAATATTGTTTATATCAAATCTAATAAGTAGAATAAACCGTGATAATTGGTAAAATATTAGAGAATGAAAAGAGAATAAAATTCAACGCAGAGATCAAATGTACTAATTGCGGAGTACATGTTCCAGGAGGATTACAAACAGGCGAGTCATATTTTCAAACAGATGATTTTAAAATCGAGTTAGAAGAGTTTAAACAAAACTATCTTTGTGGTATCTGCAGAGACAAAAAAAGAGTCAGGTAATAGAAAATAGTGTATCTTCTTTCCAAATACAACTATGCTCATCATACACAAAAGCGATAAATGTTAGACTGCTAATGTACTAATCTCATTAATTAAACCAAAAAATAATCACTGCACATATTTAGGATCTAGATTGACATGAAAAATGTATTAGTAAAAAAATTAAAGACAAAAGATATACCACAAAACAAGCAAGGGTTAATCAAACCAAGGACTCATCATTTACCTCAATTGGTTTTCTGCCCATGAAGCCAGAATCTTTTTCATGCCAAAATTTAATTTCAGTCTCACCATATTTCCAACAAAGCCAAACTTCTTCATTAAATCGTTTTGAAGGGAAATCAAGTAATCCATTTTCAATGCTTTTGACTACTACACCGGTGCTTTCCAAAAGATCAACAGATTCATAGAATTTGGTGATTGCAGAGTTTAATTTTTGTTTGATTGGAATGTATTCCTCAAATGAATTCTTACTAGAAACACTAATCTCAAGTTCTTGTTCTAATTTTTTAACCTCGTTTTGTTTCGCTAGTGCATATTCAAATTTTTTTATCACGTCAGAGAGAACTTCATTTGCTTCATTTGTTGTAAAATATGAGAACATGATATTTGTCATAAAACCTTGATTAAAAATCTTAGGTGACGGTTATCCACTTCAAACAAAATCCAAGTCAAAATCAAGTTCATAAAATAAGAAATATGTCAAAAATAACTCACATTTGAAAAAGATCAGTATTTTAAAAAAAAGAGCATAATATTATGTAAATAGGTATCAAAAATTAACTTCAAACACTCTTTAATCTCCGATCAATTAATAATATATGCAACTCACTTCAGAAGATCAAAAAGAACTTGAGACGATATTGAGTATTGTCATTCAGCAAATTCCATCTTATACCAACATGGTTAATGCATCAATAAATAGTTGGGATGTAAATGCAGATGACTGTATTTTCGGAATGGTTTACCACTCTTTTATTACAAAATCTACAGAATATTTACAAAATAAATTAACAGATATAGAACAAGAGGCTAATGTTGAGTTAATATTTGAAATTATGAATTCAGTATCAGATGTATTTAACAACAAAGTTGCTGAAATTAAACAAAAGACAGTTGCATCTTCACTAGGGTAAATAAATTGAATTTCATTTTACATGTATGCAGATTACACTTTAAAATTATAGAATTTATAGCAATAAAGCACCAAGGGATTGAATAAGAATTGCCACGATACCAACTATTACAAGGTTTTTACCAAGACTCACAAATCACAATTATGGATTTGGTGTATAGGTGATTCAAGAAATTTTCGATGTAGCATACAGAAAAAATATCAAGAAACAAATACAGAGTTCAATTTTACTCAAAAAACATTTATCTAAAAATTAGACAATAGAAAAACCATAATCAATACATTGATTTTTAAAATCATTTATCAACTTCATTAAGATGTAAATTTATTAAGAAACATCAAAGAGGAAAATCATGAGTGAAGATCAGTTAGAGGCAGTAATTATTCAAGTAATTAATGGTGCAGTAGCAACAATTCCATCATATTTAGAAGAAATCAAAGAAAACAAAGAAACACTCAAGGTTGAAAATCCTCAAGAATTTGTATATGGGATAGTATTAGGTATGGCCCTTGGAATAGGGGGTGCAATACTGAGTTCACAAAAAGAAGTACCAACTACAGAGGATCAGATAAAGATAAGAGATGTTGTGTATAAGCACATTCCAGATATAAGAGAACGAATTTTCAATTGAAAAAATTTAATAAAAAAGAAATAAAATTCCTAGAGTCATTAGAGGAGGCAAGAATTGCCACATCTCATGAAAACATTCCTCATGTCAAACCAGTATCCTTCGTATTTGATGATGATGTAGTTATAATTGCAACAGACTACAAAACAAGGACGTACACTAACATCAAATCCAACCCAAATGTGGGAATTGTAATTGATATTTACAAATCAGGAGGACATAAGGCAGTGTGTATTCAAGGAAAAGCAGATATTGTTGAAAAAGGTCCAGAGTTCAAGAAATTTTATAATATTTTTCATCAAAAATTTGATTGGGTAAGAAAAGATCCATGGAAAGAAAACGAAGCACCATTTTTAAAGATTATTCCAAAAAATAAAACAAGTTGGGGTTTGAATTAGGAAGTAATTAATCAACATATATAAAAATAAATTCTAGAATTTGCTTAGTTATTTTTGTACATATCATTTTGGAGATTAACGTCAAAATGTAATAGTATGAGAACTTAATCAATACAAATATCAAAAAAATATATTTCTTGTATTTGAAAATCATGACAAGAAATAATGATTTTTCTAGATGTGACACAATATCTTTAGTCATTTTTCAATTAAGAAATATCACAAAATAATTAAGTACAAACTTTGATTGTTTAATTAGAAAACAGGTGTACGGGCAGGCCAAAAATATGAATTGTTATTTTTAGTGTTCACCATAGACGCAATCAGTAATCAAAGAAATCAACTATACATAGGATTATAATTTCTCGTGTCATAGTTCAAATTTTACATGATGTTTTAAAAAATTATTATTCACCTACAATCACATATCTTTTTCATCTTCTTTGAGCAAACTATCCATTATATGACTGCGAGATATTTTTTGAAATACAAATATGCTATCCGTAATTAGTATAATTGCAATTCCAAACCCAATTACAGATATTGCCAGAGACAAAATCTCAATTTCAGAAATTTCTGCAATATAGGGGTCAATTAAGGCAACCAAAACCAAGACAACTCCTATAAAAAAGATATTTCTGATTAATCTATGCATGGGCTTGCGTTCAATTTCATCTGTATTTCCTGGAATTAGCTTTGTAGATATAGCATCTGAAATATTAGAGACTATCTTTTCTACTCTTCCCAAAAGTGAGATAATTGGATAAATGATTAGAATGATACTCACTATGGTCAATAATAATTCAGGTTCAACAAATAAAGGAATTCCAGTATTTACAATTAATCCAATCATGTCTTTTTTGAAATAGTCAATAACGGCCAAAATTGCAATTACAATTACAGTATTTATGAATAGTTTCGGACCATGTTGCTTTAACATAATATTCAGTTTACTATCATCCTCGGAGGATTGCATTAGTTGGTTGAAAAATTGTCCAACTATGAATATTGGGTTTAATACTTTTAATGGAATAAGGCTGTTCTTATCAGCAAGTGTTGGGAGGATTTTTAATAATAAGGGCATACAAAGCATGGTGGCTAGAGTTACTAACATCGTAACTGGATAAAGTGAATCACGTACTGCACCACTGTCAACTGCCTGTTTTGCCATGATAAATGAAAATTCTCCTCGCGGCACCATAACAGATCCAACAGTTGATGCACCTACAAAATTATGTCCAGACATTGTAGAGCCAAAGAAATTTCCAACAAACTTACCAACCACTGCCAATATTATTATCGGGATTGAGATCAATACCACTTCAGGTATTTCCTTAATGTTTACCAGCATTCCAATAGACACAAAAAATATCACTCCAAAAAAATCACGTAAAGGTAATACCTTTTTAATTATGGGCTCTGAGTGCTTTGATGATGCAATAATCATTCCCATGATAAAAGCACCAATTGCTGAACTTTGTCCAAGAAAATGTGCAAGTACAGCCAAGCCAAACCCCAAAGCCAAAGCTGTAATAAATGGACCTTCAGGGATATCCAGACCGTGTATCTTATCCAATAGTTTTGGCACTAGTTTTATTCCAGCAGCTATTGCAATAACAAAAAATGTTAGACTCTGAAGTATTAAAATTCCAACATCCAATAGTGCAATATCTTCTCCTGTTGAAGCATTGCCCAAAATTACAAGTAACAAAACAGCCGCAAGATCTTCTACAATCAAAATCGTAATGATCGTATTGAATTCCTTAGTCTTTACAAGTTTCATGTCACGCATTAGTCTAAGGGATATCGCAGTACTGCTTATCGACAATATTCCTGCAAGATATAATGCCTCAATATGCGACCACCCAAATGAAAAGGCCCCAACATATGCCAAAAAGAACATGATGGATAATTCAGTCATTCCAACAATGATTGCCTTTATCCCTGCTTGTCGCAGTTTTTGAAGACTAAATTCAAGACCTACAACAAAAAGCAGTATAATTATTCCAAGTTCAGCTAAAAGATTGATTAATTCAACATCATCCACAATCCCAAGACCATATGGCCCTGCAATCATTCCAATTATGATAAACCCAATAATAGTTGGAAATTTTATCTTCTTCATTATTCCTGCACCAATCATACCACCTCCTAACAGTAATGCAAGTAATGCCAAAAATTCTGTAACTTCAACTTCGGTCAATATTTTTGACTCTCAAAAAATTTGGAGCAACTTGAATTATTAAAAAAGAAAATATTTTTTGAAGTGGATAGAATTTGTAGGAATGCCAACGAATTCATTATTAATTTATTGGTTCTTTAATTTTTTCGATTCTTATTTTGGTAGGTCTATTATGCTCTATTTTTTCTACAACTATCTGTAGTGAGTTAATTTTTAGTTTACTTCCTTCTTTTGGCAGATCGTGCAGTTTATCATGCAATAAACCATTAAGCGTGGAATAATCATCTCCTTGCGTAATAGACGTTTTGAATATATCATTGATTATATCAATTTCAATATCTCCATTAGTTACAATTGTGTTATCATTTATTTTCTCATATGATGCTCGTTTGGAATCTGTTTCATCATAAATTTCTCCCACTATCTCTTCTATGAGGTCCTCCATAGTTACACAACCTTCAAACCCTCCAAATTCATCTACCACTATTGCCATGTGGGTATTTTTTGCCTGCATCTCTTTGAGAAGAGAGTTCATTCTTTTTTCTTGAGATACAAATATGGGATCACGTACAAGATCACCTAATTTCTCTTTTAGTAGTTCTGGATCTTGTAAATGTTTTAGTATGTCCCTCACATGTAAAACCCCTACAATATCATCTAGATTTTTTCCATAAATTGGGATTCTGGAATGCCCACTCTTATCTAGCAAATCTGCTGCATCATTCAAACTCATTTGTGAATTAAGCGCAAACACACGTGTCCTAGGAGTCATGACAGAACGAACTACAGTATTATCAAAGTTTAGTGCACCATGTATCAAGCCAATTTCGTGTTTATCCAAAGCTTCATCTCTGTGTCCTTGATCTATTATACCCCCAAGATCCTCTTTTGTTAGAGCAGGAGGATTATAATCACTGCCAGTTATCTTAATTATTCCTCGGGTTATTTTTTCCAGTATCCATACTGCAGGGTAAAACACGTAGCTAAATGCTATCAGAATACGACTACATCTTAATGAAACTTTTGTAGCATTTGCATTGCAATATGTCTTTGGAGTTACCTCTCCAAAAATGATGATCAAAAATGTCATAATACCAACTGCTATACCCAAACCATTTTCTCCAAATATTTCAATAGCAACAACTGTAGCCAAAGATGCAGAACCAATGTTTACCAAGTTATTTCCAAGATTTACACTAGACATCATCCATCCAGGATTTGATTTTAACTTCTGCAATGCTTTTGCACCCTTTACATTGTCTTTCACCAATCGTTCCACTGTTGCTTGTGTGGTTCCAACCAATGCAACTTCAAGCCCACTAAAGAATCCAGATAAACCAATCAATGCAGCTAATGCAGCAAGCTCAAATTCTAAGGCCATTTAGAATACCCCATATTAAAGGTGAAATAACATTTAGAATATTCCATACTACTATTCAAAACACAACACAGTTCAAATGGCCTTTGAGATAGATCATATTTACTGTACATTTTTTTGTTATTTAAGAGTCAACATATTACAATTAACTTCGGCATGAATTGCATTTACCACATCATTGTAGTGTGTTTCTTCAGAATGAGACATGTGAGGATGATCAACTATGAGTAGGTCTATTTTATGAGATTCAACATACTGGATTATACTATCAACTAATGTTTCTGTAGATTTGAATGATGTTTTTAGCATAACGTTTTCTTGTTTTGCTTTTTCTTCGAATTTTTTCAATGTCTCTAAGACAATATGTTTTTGTTCTGACACCTCATCTTTTTCCTGCTTTGTTCTAAAAAACAAGAAATCAGGTGGTTCTGGCTGCAAAAACTCCACAACAGACAATTTGGCATTGTTAGTTTTTGCCATAGTTAGTCCCATGTTAAACGCAGTTTCCTTGTTTGTTGGCTTTACGTAAGTTACAAGAATATTACTAAAAATGTGGTCATTAACCATGTGTTTCACCAATTATGGTTATACTAGAGTTGCTTATATTTTTAGTTGGAATGATGACACTTTCATTGTTTTCAGTTGCAATGATTATGTGCAGTAATTCTACTGCAGTAATTGTTCCAGATATTTCACCAATTCGTACCTTTTGACCTATCTTCAACACAGAACGTTGCTTTGCAGCAGTGTTAATTGCAGCTGGAAGTATGTCTTTTAGTGCAAATCCCAAGCCTATTGCGATTGCAGCACCAACACCTATTGCAATGCTCCATGCAAATGCAGATATTAGAATTGGAATTATTGTATCACCTATTCCCAATTGAGTGAGTGCAATTGCAAAGATAATTGCATATATGACTGTCTTGACTCCAATTATTACATATTTAGAACCACCAAACTCTTTTTTGATTAGTTCTTGATCTAACCATTTCCCAATAAAGTTGGCAATAATCAAGCCGATAACTACTATCAGTATGAATGCTAGAAGGTTTGGAACCCATAACCACAAGTCAGTTAATGCTGTGGATAGCTGCTCAAACTCTAATGCATTTATTGCAGCAATAATGAAGAAGAGATAAACAAACCATCTTACACTTGTTGCAATGAGTTTTGAAGAATCTCGTGAGGATGTGCTTCGAGTGACAACATCATCACTGTTGTCATCCTTGTTCTTAGTTACCTTTTGAAGCAGTTTGGATGCAGATTTTTCAATTACTCTGCCAATTATTTTTCCAGCAACAAGGCCAATTATCAACAATATAACTGCAGCAATAACTTTTGGTGCAGATTCTGCAACGACAGTTACAAACGCAGTTAGTGCTTCAATTCCGGGCTCATATAGAAATCCTACCGGATTTTCCTGAGCATATGCAGTATGAAAAATTATGTTGGTTGAAAGAAGCACAGAAAATAGTGCAAATGTGGCTAATGTTGGAACCCCTCTGAAACTAGATGATCTGGTTTTTGCCATTTTTTTTATTGTACTTGTATATTTATTCTATTATATAAACTTGTATGACTTTGTAAGACAAAATATGACAGAGTAATTAAATAAATATAAAGAAAGCATTTAACAATAAAATCGATCCAGATTGATCAAATTGTTTTACTCTTTACTATAAGATGAAATTTCAAGAGTATCTAAAAATGGCAAATTTTGAAAAATCCTGGTCATCAAAACCAACTGTAAGTGTTACAGAAAGAATCGGTGGCGCAATACACAAGGAAGGACCATTAAAGCCAAGAGTTGAAGGAGCTACAAGAACACTCAACCAGCCAATCTCAAAGCTTGATTCTATAGCACATAAACTTGCTGAGAAAGATGTAAAACTATTTCAAAGAATAGTCAAGGCACAGCAAAATCATGATATGACAAAAGCAAAGATACTTGCAAACGAGTTATCAGAATTGAGAAAAAATGAGAAGATGATTGGAAATATGAGATTATCCATTGAACAAGTCCAGATGAGATTATCAACTGTTGGTCAACTTGGCGATACCATGGCAGTATTAGGACCTGCAATGGCTACAATGAGGACAATGGGACCGGCACTTGCAAGATTCATGCCAGAAGCAGATGCTGAATTTGCAGCAATGGGCGATATATTAGGTGGACTCACCTCAAATTCATTTGAAGGAAGCTTTGAGAACAGTGTAGGATCCAATGAGGAAACAGATTTGATCTTGCAGGAAGCCTCAACAATTGCAGGAAGTCAGATTGGGGAGAAATTCCCATCAGTACCTACAGGACTACCTTCAAACACATCATCAACTTCTGTAGAACAGTACTAGAGTAACACTCTATTTCTTTTTCTTTTTTGTTTTCAATGCAAAGGTGATCTCTACTGTGTGATCTTCTATATCTTCCTCTATGAATGGATTTTTGAGTTCAGAGAATAATTCTTTTAGGAGGGTTACAAAGTATATTGACCATTTTTTACCAAGGTTGTGCTGTACGATAAATTCTATAGAGTTATCTTTTTCAATTACTCGGATGGGTATTTTTGATGACGTAAGCCACAATTTCACAACATGAACAATTGTCTTTACACTAACCTTACCACCTATGAACAGTATCGCATCACGAGTCCTAGCATAGCCTATCGTCTTTGAGATTTGCGCAATATCCTTGTCGGAAATTTTGTCAAACAAGGCACGAAGTAACGGCTTTTGCATGTACATAAAGCCAACATCACTTACAAACATATCCCATGTAGCATATTTTCTTAGAATGTTGTTGATAACAGTAGAGATATGGGAATTGTTAGATGATGCATCAAATTCTATTTTTTCATAAACATCTTTGGGGATTCTGATTGTAGTACTAATGCTTCCAACATTATCGCTTTTAGACACAACACGGGTTTGATATTTTCATGGTTATGAGGATTGCTATTAAATGTCATACATTGTAATGCTTTGAACATATTTTATTACAATAGATAAAAATCTCTTGTTCTACTTTCCATACTTTTTTTGATTTGATTTTATGAAAGTTAAAAAAGATCATCATCCATATTCTGCATCATCGTAGTCTTTTCACTCACTCTTGATGCTGGGCCTGTGGAAATTTACTCTCTATTTCACAGGCAATAACAGAACTGGCTTCATCTAGAATCAATTCAGTATCCATACTCGATGGTGCAGAATCAACATTGAAATCACTTTCAATTGAGTTTGACATGAATCCATTTAATTCCTGATTAATAGAGTCAATTTCATTTCTAGTCTCATGCACCATTTTACCTAGCATAGGGCTCATTGAATTCATCATTACAGACGCAGGCTCTAATACCATCATGGCATCCCAAGTTAATCACAGTTGTCAGTAGTAATCTAATTTGTTCAGTTGCCAATCTTGTGTTATCCATAATTTTCTTGTTTTTTTAGATCACCAAGCTCTATCACATACATAGAGGCAGTTCTACAATCATTGTTTTTCTGAGAGTTCACAATTTTATTAAAAATATAGTCATCTTTTTGCTGTAATTTTGCAGCCATAGAATCAAGTTTTGATATTGAGATCCCTATTTGTCTTAGCGCAGAATCAATCTTGAGTTTTAATGGTCCTCCTTTATGTATTGTGTCACGTAACTTGTCCTTGTTACTTTTTACCAGGGATTTATCCCAAGATTTTCCAAAAAAATTCATACTACAATTTGTTTGATTTTAATCAATCCCACAAAGTGAAATTAATTTAATGCATATGATCTTAATTATTAATCAATGTAAGATAATGTAGGGCAACCAAAAATTATGATTTATCTTGTATTGGAATCGGATCAATTGCTTCATTTACAAACCCTCCCTTCTGACTTTCAGGTGACGGAATTTTCTTTGCCTTACCCATACCAAGAGTGGTAATAACAACAGACATCATAATTATGACAAATACAATTTGTGGATATGCCTCTGCATTGGGCAGTCCCATGGTAAGCGGAAATGTTGCAAGCACTGCAGCTGCCAAACCTCTTGGAATCATAACAGATGTCACTTTTCTGTCCAGTTTGGAAAATCTTTTGGTTAGAGTAGTTTTGGTGAGAATAACTCGTCCTACATAAATTAACACAGTTGCAACTATGCCAAATATGATATATTCTACATTTCCGAAACTTGCAAGCAACCCTACAAACACAAAGAAGAATGTCCTTACAAGAAATGTCAGTTGGTTGTGCATGGAATCATCCAAATCCACCTTTGGTAACTTGAATCTCAGATATCGTGAGAGGTGTTTCTTGTTTCCAAGCATTAGACCAAATACCAAAGCTGTTAGAGCACCTGATTCACCAAATGCATTTGCCATAAAGTAAAGCACAAACAAAATTCCAAGAGTTAACATGTATGCGTGTTGGCTGTTAGATAGTTTTGTTGTAAGATACATCCAGGGAATCCCTACACCAAATCCAAGAATAAGTCCAACTGCAATGGCCCTTCCAATCGTGTCACCTAAAGTGTTAATATTCAAATTACCTGTCAATACAGCCTCAAAAAGAACAAATGCAACAATTGTTGCCAAGATGTCAGTCAATGCAGATTCAAAGCTCAGCATTGATTTTGCATCTCCGGAAATACGAAGATTTCTTACCAAACCAAATACTATAGCAGAACTACTTCCACCCACTATAGACCCAAGTAATATGCTTTCAATCCAACCCCATTCCAGCCAATAGTGAGCAAGACTTGTTACTATTACAACGGATATGACAAATCCAATTATGGATAAAATAGATGCAAAGTGAGCTGTCTTTACCATGCTCTTGATCTCAAGATTCAGACCTCCATCAAACATGATAATTATTAATGCCAATGCTGCAAAATAGGGTACCACCTCTAGAACAACTTCGGGTTGAATTATACCAAATACAGGCCCAATTAACACACCAAGTATCATAATGAATGCAACATCTGGGATTCCAGTTTTTTTGAAGAAAGATTCTCCAATCACCCCAAAGAAAATGACAACACCGGCTGCCAATAATAACACAGGCGCAGATACTAGAGAGGATTCAGAGGAAGACAGAGATACCATTGTATCATGCATATTTGCAAGACCATTGATGAGGAAATTTGATGTATCATCATCAGACAAATTAAATGACGGAAACATAGAAAATAATCTTAATTTTAATTCTTGAAAGTCTGATGACAAAATAGAGAAATCGCGAAAATAATTTTTCAGTGTATCTACCATGCTAAAGAGAAAGAATATTTCCATGTAAGATAGACTTTATTTTAAATAAGCTTAATAGAATTACAAGTCAAGCAAAATTGATTAACAGAGATATGAAAAAAGCTGTTCTTCTCATACACAGTTAGTTTAATTTAGAATTATTCATGGGTTATAGTTTTAAGGAAATTTTGTAATTGGTTGTAATTCAAATTATGATCAGACTATGTTTTTATAAATATACCCAATAACTTGAAATTTATCAAAAGTCTTTCTAAAGGTAAATAGACCACAAGCCACTTCATTTACCTTTGTTCAAATCTTTATTATATACAAAAAATGACGATCAATGTATTAGTATGAAATATGTTTTGATAGTTCCAGTATTAGTCTTATTGACCACTACATTATCTCCAGACGTTTTGGCCGAGAGCGTTGACAAAGAGTGGATAATGTCTGCAGGAGAAAAACCACTTGCAAATATTGATAAAGAAATCAAAGTTTCCATGATAAAATCTCAAACAGTGTCTCCTGATGGAAGTACTTGGATATTTCTTACAACTTCAAAGCCAGCAGAAGGCAAACAAATGACGATCAATGTAAGATTTACAGACAAGGATGGGAAAGAGTTAGAGCACATCAATTATGACATCAATGTTTCTCAGAATGGCAAAGTTGTGTTGTCAGAAAAGATGATACATCAGCATATAGGTATTGACGATCATAGAACAAAAATACTGTCTACAGATGACAAGGTAGATATCAATATAACATTACAGGGAATAGGAATGAGCAAGCCATTTACTGGTCCACAGGGAGAGTCCATCGTTGTTACGGTAGTACCCGAATTTGGGGCAATTGTCATGATGATCCTTGGCATATCGCTTCTGAGTATTATTATAGTAAGCACAAAAAATAAAATTATGATCAAACCATAAAGCCTCTTGAAGGAAAAAAGATTATTTTATAAATTATAATTTACGTAATAGTTCCACGTGGACATGATGAATCACATACGAGATACATTCCATGCATGTTACATTGTGATTACAGTTAGTGATAAAAGTAAAAGACTCAAGTGGAAGTGATTAAAGATTTATGCTCTAATTATTAATAAAAAAAATAACGAATGAGTAAGATGGGAATACAAATAATCTTTTCCCCATAATGGTTTTACTCCTAATCACTCCAGATTCTTTTCAATCTTTTCTGTGATCGCATTGGCTAATTCTTTGCTTTTTTCTGACTCTATTATTATCTTGGAGTAAAAGTTAGTCTTTAACATCAAGACCAGATAATCATACTTTCTTTTCTTGACATACCAGAATTGTTTTTGTGTTCCTGCAAGATAAGTTCCAAGCTCCAAAATCTTTGGCATATTAGTTCCTGCAACCCTGAATCCAGATAAATTGTGAGGAGGTTCAGAAAACGCAGAAACAATGTTACGGTATGGAATGTAAAATGATCCTTTAGCAGCACCGATCTTTTCCAAAATATTGAGTTTGATTCTTAAATGATCATAGTAAAGGAGTATTTTCATTTTCTAACTCTCCAATTGTTGTGTTTGATCTAAGTTGTCACTGGAATATATTTTTGACAAGTGTGAATTCTATATGCTATCTTTGATTTTATTGGTGCAAAAGGAGTTATGATTTACGGATACACTTTTGGCCAGTCTGAGTATTCTTTACCGTATTTGTAGGACAATATGTTTTTCTTCATAACTTTAAGATAATCATCGGTAATGGTGATGGATATCCCTCTAGACCATTTTGTGTTTCCACATTTGAGACATTTGACCATGTCTAAACAAAAGATAAAGATTTGAAAAATCTTCTGTTTTTAAATTATTATCTGTGCAACTAGGAAACATAGCAAGATCACCAACAAGTAAAATGTAATCTTAACATTCTGAAAAAATCTTTATCGGTAAAAACAATATAACCTCATTTTTCTAGTTATCTCATGCAAGCAACGTTTGCCAATGGGTGTTTTTGGTGTACTGAAGCTATTTTTACAAGAGTAGATGGGATAAAATCCACAATTCCAGGGTATTCTGGAGGTACAATTGAAAATCCATCATATGAACAGGTATGTACCGGGACAACAGGACATGCAGAAGTTGCTCAAATAGAGTTTGATCCCATAGTCATACCCTTTGAAAAACTATTGGATATTTTCTGGCATACACATGATCCCACTACACTTAACAGACAAGGAAATGATGTTGGAACACAATATAGATCTGCAATATTTTATCACAATGAGGAACAAAAACAGATTGCAGAAAAATCAAAAAAAAGACTTGAGGAAAGTCATGTTTTTGGCGATCCCATTGTGACTGAAATTGTGCCATTGATCAAGTTTTATGCAGCAGAAGATTATCACAAAAAGTATTATGATTTGAATAAGGATGTACCATATTGCAAGTTTGTCATTGAACCCAAAATTGGAAAGATGTTAAAACAGTACAGAAATGAATTGAAAACAGAATATGTAAACTAATTCTGCAGACTTGTTTTACTTCGTTGCATAATCCATAACATTTACTGTCGTAATTGACTACATTCCAAACATGCCTGTATTAATATCGATAATTGGATTATTTGTCTATGTTCCTCTAATATTAGATACAATCCTAACAGTGCAAAAAATAACGAACTCAAACATGAATGCGTTGCTAGATGAAGATATACAAGATAACGATAGAGATGATCAGCATAAATGATGAAATCATGTGGATTAATGAGGATTCAGATTTTCATTCTGCGACAAGCGGAAAACCAGGTATGACAGATGATATATTTAACAGTGGACTTTTCCCATCTGAAGAGTCTTGGACATTTACATTTACCACTCCAGAAAAATATGATTATTTTTGCACCATACATCCGTGGATGATAGGAAAGATTACAGTGCTTCCAATTCAACAAAGTGACAAAAACAAATACAGTGCATTAAACATTGCAGAATGGATCAAAACCAATGCAAAATGGTGGTCCACAAACCAGATATCTAACTCTGATTTTGCAAAAGGTCTGGAACATCTAATCAAGACTGGTGTGATCACGCTTCCTCACAATACCAATCCAGAGCAGACAGAAGATGAAATGCAGATTCCCGAATGGCTAAAAAAGAATGCTGGCTGGTGGTCACAAGGTTTGCTCTCTGACGAGGAATTTGCACAGAACATCCAATATTTGGCAATAAACTGCATGATCAGGATTTAAAGAATTCTTTTGAAATAAAATAAATAAAAAAATTAGCTTGTTGGATTCATCAACGCTGCACGTTCTTTGAGTTTTTGGTCTATTGGCGCAATTATGTACTCATTTGGTTCAAAATCACATGGTCCAATATTAATTGCATATCCATCAAGTGTTTCTACTATACAACCCTCACCCGTATTTGCAATCACCTTTACTCTTTCTTCAATCTGATCTGGAGATGTATACCACATCAGATATACAAACAAAGAAACTGCAACAACTGCAATTACTCCACCCACAATTAAGATAGATTTTTTGTTATTTTTTGTCGCGGTAGACATAAAACAGATTTTTTTGAATTTAATTAAAAGAGGACAGATATTTTCCAAATGTGGAATTCAGTCATGAAAAATGACATTTATCTTATATTGAATTATTTGTTTTCTTAAACAATGAAAAAATACGACACCCGTGCTAGGAGTTTCTGAAGACTATGAAAGTTGTACTGTTTATGAAAATCTAGAAGCAAAAATACTAGACATTAGACCAAGAGATTCTCACAAGTTTGGAATATCAAAGAGCAACTTGATTGCAATCCAAAAGAGAATCAGAAGCAAAGACTCTCAAGTGAAACTCCAGAAAGGCACCGTCAAAAAACTCCAAAAGGCGTTTTCGAGCATAGTTTCGGGAAACTTCCGGAAAGATAGAGAACACTTTCGGAATGATAAATCAAGATACCAGAATGATAGATGGCAACACCGGATTGACAGAAGATAATACTGGATTGATAACTGAAACTAATGAGGTAGAACGTACTACAAGCGGAAGAAAAAGGCGCAGTAAAGAACGAGGCAAGGACAGAAAACCTAGAAACTTTCCCTTACCTACAATCAAAAACTTGCCACAGTTCAGAGACAAATCTCATGAAGAAGTTAGACAATACATCATACAGAAAAAAGGAGTTGATATTGGAGGTAACTTTAATCTTGGAAGTATAATCATACCAATCTTAATCGTGTCTGCAATAGCGGCAGGAGGATACGGATTGTACTGGTTGATAAAGCAACTACAGAAACGAAGAGAAGTAATTACAAATATCGAAATGCAGTTTGATTTAGCTGCTTTTCAAATGTTTTGCTACCTATGGCATCAGAGGCATCTGAATGTACACAAGTATGGTTGCAACAATCATCGTGGGAATCGAGATTACCGCACCTGGCTTTATCCATTCCTTCAGCTAGATGTTTCCACGTTTTCTCCTCTCAAGCATTCCAATTGCTACTATGTTTGCAGTGCTGCCAATGAGTGTAAGGTTGCCAAAGAACGTCCCACCAAACAGTATTGCCCATCAGAACGGATAGTTATCCACTCCAATATCTCCAAACTCGTGAACCACTGGAATGAATGTTGCCACTGCAAGCACGTTGTCCATCAGTGCGCTGAGTATGCTGACCACAGGTACAAAGATGAAGAATAGGTTCGTCTCATCGTTTCCGCTGATATCATACATGCCCTCTGCCAGTACTGTAGTGACACCAAGCATCTTCATTGTACCCACTGATGCAAACAAAAAGATGAAGAATGCCAATGTCCACCAATCCACCCGCTTTTCTACCATCTCTCGTGCCTTGTTGTGGTTTAGAAATAACACTATTCCTGCTGCCGCAAACGCAACTCCGGGTAATAATACATTTTTTTCAAGACCCAAGACTTCTTCCATTGGACTATGAGCTACAAGGGCAGCGATTGTACCTATGAAAATGATCCATGGAACCTTGAAGCTCTCTTTTTGTGATGTCACATCTACTCCGGATGCCGTACTGTTTTCCACCAATATCTCCTCTGTCTTTTGAGAACGTAATGCATCTCCCATCTACCATGTTATGATTCCAATAGTATCCACGTGGGTCTGAAATGACACTGCATAACTATATCCCATGCATGTTTTACTGGGGAATAGTTAGAGCGATTTATTTTGTACTAATTTAAGAAATTTTAGATATTGACCTTCAAATCAATATATCATATTTTACCAAACTGAAATTGGGAATTGATTTATTTTTTATACTAAGATAAAATGAAATATCGGCTAGGAATTAAGTTATGAGGACTCGTAATAGAATTTTTCAAATCTCAAATATTTTTGGAATCTTTTTTGTATAGTTTGGTAAAGTAAACTCCAACGTTAACAGCTAGAACAAACAAAGTTGCCGCAATTACGTGGGAGATTATCGATGCCAAATAAGGTTCTTGTTCCATACTCAAAAAATGATAATGTAAAAACCATCTTGACGAAAGATAAATAATTTCAGCAGCCCCTACCGAAGTAACAATTTTGACGAAATCTTTTCGAAGTTTCTTTCTATCTATTGTACCTGTGCCTGTAACGTATTTTTCTTTGTTGTCCCTATAGTAGAGAATGCCAAAAACAAGATAGTAAATTGCATAACTTACTATGACGGTCATGGTTGCATTGATGTATTCTGTTTGTCCCTTGATAGATTGTGAAAACAAAGCCGAAACAAACATTGCAGAGGCAATTGAAACAATCAGATTTCGATTTAATATGGCATAATCTCTGTAGTTCCCAATAACGGATTTTATTCTAAACTGCAAATTTTTTGTAAAATCCATGATGATAACCTGTTAGATCTCTTTACTTGGAAACACGTTACCAAATGTCTGAATTTTACCCTCCACTTTAACTTCAATAGGAATTGGTCTGACGTTTTCTGAATTCAATATTGATTTGAGCTGAGTTTTAGTAAACCATTGACTCCTAAATCCCAAACTGTTGTGGAAAACCCGATTCTCTTCATCAAAAGAATCATCATCTATTCTTCTTATCATAGGTATCATGAGTCTGTAGAGTCGTGGTGCGACAAAACCGAAATTATCTCCATTAAATGCAGTAATTATGACCAAACCCTCCTTTCCAGCAATTTTTCTCATATTGTCTACAAATGATTGTCTTTTCTCAGATGGGATCACTCCAAGCGTGTTATACAGGCACATCACGATGTTAGTACGTTCTGAATTGAAATGGTCCGAAAGATTAGGGTCTGTTAGATCTAGTTGTAAAAATTTGATATTGTTTGGGTTTCGACTGTGATTTTCTTTTTTTTGGTTGGCACGCCTTATCATGGGTTTTGATACCTCTACCCCTACAAACTCGACAGAATCTTTCTCAAGCATTTTATCTAGTGCAAATATTGCCCTGCCAGTACCTGCACCCATATCTATGATTGAGCAGTTTTTGTTAGATTGACAAATATTTCTGCATAGATTGGAGAGAATTTCTATTTCTCTATCAAGATATCTGACGATTGTAGGATCTTGATTGGATTCAACACTTTTGTCATAATCTGACGCCATATCGTCCCAGAGACCATCCTTCATTGTTTGAACTTTTTAGAATTTGTATATGGGTTTTGTTGTTGTTATTGATTGCTAGAATCTCTAAAAAGAAATTACTACAGTAACTTGACGTTTCTAGATGATTTTTTTATCTAACATCTTTGTTGATTTGAATATTCGATAACCTGTATGGTGATATAGTTAGAGCGGAAGATTTTGCACTTTCTAAAAGAGTTCAAATTTGAATTGAGAGTTTTGACTGAAATTGAACCATGTAAGAATTATTAGGATGTAGAAAAAACAAGAGTTAGAATGGTAATCAAGATTAAATGTTCTCACATACTAGTAGCAAAGCAAAGTGAATCATTAGCCATATTAGAGAAGATCAAAAACGGTGAAAAATTTGGAAAGTTGGCAAAAGAGTTCTCAATTGATAAAGGTAGTGGAAAAAAAGATGGCAATCTAGGTTATTTTACAAAAGGCATGATGGTTAAACCATTTGAAGATGCAGCATTTAAACTACATATCGGTGAAATATCAGAACCAATAAAAACTGAATTTGGATATCATATCATCAAAAGACTCGAGTAACTTACCCAGAGTCTAAATATTTGATTTTATTGAAATCGTCAATTGGATTTTTCATCGATGTTATTAAAAGATACACATAATGATTCCGGTAACTCCTCTTTTTGAAGTAACAACGTGTAGAGAGTTTGTAAAATGTAGTTATCACACAACAACTCCAGAATAAATCCAGAAAACTATTATCCATTTACATATGTGAATAAAAAAACACAACATTTTTTGCTACTTTATAGACATGTATTGTGATGGTATTGACACAACAAATTCTAGACGATATTTTAGAATACATGGAGAATGCCATGAAGAATTTGGCAAAAGACGCATTTGGGAATTTGGAGATAGAAGGAGGTATGAAAGGAATAGAAAACTTTCTTCAGAATCAATTTGATGTAAGGTTAGAGAATTTACTCAAAACAAGAAATAGCAGTATTCATCATTTAGAATCAGGGATGAAAAATTCAATAATACAAAGAAAACAAAAGATATTTGAAGAAGTTTTCAATCAGTACAAAAACTAAAGGAATGCATCAAGCCCCTTTTTGGGCGATTCCATCTCTTGGTTTTTCTCCAAAATCTTAGACATTTTATCCCCCATAGATTTAGCAGAAGTCATCTTCCGCTTTCCAATCCAATAGTATGTTTCATCTATAGTATTTTTAGCAATTAATACTACTAGTTTACCAGCATCTTTTCTTCCAGTTCTACCTCTTCTTTGGATATATCTCACTGAGCTTGGAACATTGTCATAGAAAATTACTTGGTTGACTTCTGCAATGTCTAATCCTTCCTCACCCACACGGGTTGCAATCAACACTCTAAAGAGCCCATCTCGGAATTTTTGTACAATCTCTATTTGCTTTTTTTGTTTTAATCCTGTTTCACCTGCTTTTCCAATTAAAATTCCTGCAGAAATTCCCTGTTCAGTTAGTTTATTGTAAATCAAGTCAACTGAATCCCTATAACTCGTAAAGATTAGTGCTTTACCAGGAACAGATTCAAGAATCTCTTTTAGTTTTGGGATCTTTGAATGCTCAACACCTTTGGATTGTGCTTCTTTTGCCAGGTAGATTGCCCTGGTAAAGTTTGGATCAATCTCAAAGAGATCCCTTACACCAACACCCTTTTTTGCTTGTGCACGCTCACAGAACTTCAGAAAAGGAGTAATCCCGTGGGCCTCAAGAATATTTAGTGCATAATGAATTCGAATTGCGGTAAATAATGGTTTTGCAGAACGTCTATTTTGATTCAAGACAAACTGTCGAATTCTAAGTAAGGCTGAAAGGGACTGTTGCTCTGCTAGTTTTATGCCATTTTTTCTTAGTACATCATATCTTTCATCTAATGCTAATTTCAACAAAGTTTGGATTATTTTAAGTTCAGGTGGAAGTTCTACGTTAATCCATTCAGTGTGAGTTTCTTGCGTGTATGGTTTTACATCAGGACTATCTTCTCTTCTCTCTGCTACACATGAGATTTTCAGTCTTGTTAGGATTTCACTTGCCTTTTCTTTTTCACTTGGAAGTGTAGCAGTCATTCCAACAATTCTGATGTTGGAATTTTCAAATCTTTCGGCAATTCCAGAATAAGCATAATCGCCAATTGTTCTGTGTACCTCATCAAAAATAACGAGACTGAAATGATCAGGAGATATGATTTGTCGGTTTAGATCATTTCTAGCAATTTCAGGAGTAGCACAAATTACACTATTACTCCAAAGTTTTACTCTTTTCTGAATAGAGTCTTCACCAGTAATTAAGGAGATATCATCCAATGTAAGGTGTGTTTTTAAAAATTCATAATGTTGGTTAACTAAAACCTTGGTCGGAGCTAAAAATAAAATTCCTCCTTTCTCTTTTGAGAGGTATTCTGCGATTACTTGCAACGCTATTGCTGTTTTTCCAAGGCCGGTGGGTAAAACTACAATACAATTTTCCTTGATTGCTTGATTGGCAAGACTTACTTGATAGTCTCTTTCCTCTATAGAGTTTTTTTTCACATATTTTTTCTCAAAATATTGCATCAATCTACTCAAAAAAATGGAATGAATTGATTTAATGTTTTTGTAATGTAAATTACTATCTAATCGTTAACGAATTATGATTATTTAGAAAATTCATAGCCAGACTTTAAAGATTCTATGTCAGAGTAGAAGGGTATTTTGATAATCCTTTATTTATTAAAATTATGGACATAATACATGAGTGTTATCTTTGTGTGCCATAACTGTGGAGAGCACATAGATATTCAAAGTATTGAAAAACATGTTAAAGAAATGCATTTTTATGAATAACGTTCATTTTTACAATTTATTTTAACTAGATTTAAAAATTATTACAACATTAGCTAATTAATCTATAAGTAATTTTTTAGGATAATATTATTTAATGTATAGTAAACAAATAGAATTTAAAAATCTAATTAATTCAAAGGATTTTTTTGATTATTCAAAAAAGGTTAAATTTAGCCAAGAGTTAGCCCAGATACACCAGAAATCAGAAAACACAGATTCAACTCCTTCGACATCGGATTATTTGATAGCATTTTCAACTCGGCCTCAAAAGTTTTGTGTAGGATATGTAGACATCATTAATTCAACAAAGATTTCTGCAAGTATTATACCAGAAAAGGTATCAACATACTACGAGATATTTTTAAATTCAATGGCTAAAATTGTTGGAATGTATGGCGGAAGGGTAATTAAAAATATTGGTGACTGTTTATTATTTTATTTTCCAAATTCAACCCAGTCATCAGAAAAAGGTATGAAAAATTGCTTACAATGCGGAACAAAAATGATAGAGGCTCAACCAATCATTTCAAAAGTGATAAAATCAAAAAAACTTCCAAGTCTAAATTTTAGAATAAGTGCAGACTATGGATCAGTGGTCATTATGAATACAAACACTTCCGATCAAATAGATTTAATCGGACCACCAGTAAATATGTGTGCCAAGATAAATCATTGTGCAGGATACAATGAATTCGTCATTGGTAGTGATTTAGTACAGTATGTCAAAAAATTTGAAGAATACAAATTTCATGAGATAAAGAGTTGTAATATTGGGTTTAGACAATCATATCCTGTTTATCGTGTGAACTAACAAGATCATCATTCATTCTTTTAATTTTGATTCTTGAAAACTTGTGGAATTCTTCCAGGATTCTTCAAAATAATCCAAACACCATTCCCTGAATTCCTCATCAACACTTGATAGCATCTCACTAAGATCTGGATCTCCTTCTTTATTTTGGAAAAGTATTCCCGCCTCTTTGTCAGTAACCAGCAACCCTAAAATTTTTTTGCTATGCATTTTTCTTTCAAGAACTCCTGCTATAACATATTTTTGAAATTGTTTTTTTTCAAAAATCTTTTTTCTGTCTTCTGAAATAATAGCATTTTCCAAAAATATTGATTTAATATAGATATTGTTCTGAAGTCTATCAGAAATAACATCAACAATATCATTAGAATATGGGACTTCAGATAAAATATTGTAAATAAACTTCTCAGAATTCTCATGGATTTTCTTCCATTGCTCTAATACCTTAACATAACCTTTAATTTTTTTGTGGTTTTGAAGAGACCCAATTCTTTGAATGAATTTTTTTTCGATATTTTCAAGCATGTGTGTATTAAAGAAATGCTTGTTATCAGAAAGAAAGGAAATGGAGGGAATTAATTTCAAGACTAATTGACCAAATGTTGTTAATTCATAATTCCCATCAGGAATTTTAATGATTAATCCATTCTTAGATAATCTACCCACATTTCTATGAATTTCAGGGTTTGTAGCTTCAAGAAGTTTTGCTAACTTTGAGATGTTAAGTTTTTTTTTGGATAAATTATTCAAAATATTCAATCGCTGTTCACTTGCCAATTCTAAAAAATCACTAGCAGTTTTTGTGGAATCCATATCCACTAAAAAATTAATCTGATACTATCTAAGGTTTCTTAAAAAAATCTAGGATTCGGGCCAATTTCCACCACAATTTAAACAAACACCTCTTAATCCATTGTATCTTTTAACTTCAACTATAGTTGCTTGTGAATTACATGCCAAACATACTATAGAATTATCAACGCTCATACTTACTACCAGCATCTCAAAGTTATTAACTAATATTCAAAAAGATGCTAATTTATTTGAATTCTAGCTAATTATCACATATTTAATCAAATATCTAAAATCTAATAAATGAATTATTATTACAAAACATTCTTGAGTACAGAAATTCCAAATGATCTTATTTATGCATCATTTTTTTTCATTGATATTGTGGGATTATCAAACCCAATTTTATCTACTGAAACACAACGAACAAAAATCAAAATCCTAAATGAGTTAATATATGATTGCAACACTTTTGTTGAAACCCCTAAAAATAATCTACTGATACTACCTACAGGAGATGGGATGTTAATAGGGTTCAAAAATGGGTTGGAGCAACCTCTAAAGTTATCAATAGAATTTCATAAAAAATTGTCAATTTACAACAAGAATGCAACTGGTTCTGAAAAAATTAAAACGCGTATTGGTTGTCACATAGGCCATGTTTTTGTTGTTCGTGACATTTATGGGAATGTTAACTTGTGGGGACCTGGGGCTATTTTATCTAGACGGATAATGGACATGGGAGATACGGATCATATTTTATTAAGTAATGAAATTGTTGAAGATTTATTTGAAATTTCAGATGATTATAAAAAATTCATCCACCTTCTTCATAATTTTGGAATAAAACATGGGGATAATTTATTAATTTATTCAGCATATGGAGAAGGATTTGGAAATTCATCATTGCCAAAAGAAAAAATAAAAATAAAAACCAAAGATGTAGATATTGAAAGTAATACAATTTGTGACAGGATTGTATTTGATGTTATCCCTAAAGACACCACTGGAATGACAAGGTTTAGAAGAACGTATTATTTTTTAAACCAATCGTCTGAACCAGTATATGAATTTGCGACAAATTTCATAGCAAATTCTAAAGAAGAATTACTAGGGTTAAATTTTAAAGCCTATGATGAAAAAGATAATGAATTAAAGATTTCAAAAGTTTTAGCCTCAACACCATATTCTAAAAAAATTATTATAAAATTACTAAAACCAATTTTCAGGGGAGATTCTGGAAAATTATTAATAATTTACGACATAAAACTGACAAAAAATAACTTTGAAAACATTTTTACAACAGATGCTCAAAGTTTTGAGATTAATTTTAAACATTATGCTAACATTGAATTTTTCCCAGTATTATATTATATGGATGCCGAAATTGGAAGTAAGGATATAATTGAAAAATCTTCAGAAATAAGAAAAGGAATGTTCAAAGAACTTATGTGGAGTAGATCACATGGACTCAAAATTAAGGATAGTATTCGTTTAGAGTGGTGATTTTTTAAATTAAATATCCAATGGACCTATAATCATTCTAAATTGTTTATCATTTGAGATAATTTTAAAATCTTCATCCAATCGTAATTTTTCTTTGTTGTTTGGTTCAATTGTACAAATTCTTTGCAAAATTTTAAATGATTTATCTGTATTGCCTGCATAAAGCTCTGCTTTAGCTAGTTGATACAGAATTTTTGTATTATCTTTATTTGATTCCAATATAGAATTAAAACAAGATATTGCATTTTCAAATTTTTTTAATTTGAATAATACCATTCCACGTAGATGCCAGTATTTTTCACCTAAAGGATGCTCTTGTTTCACCTTATCAGAATAGACTATAGCCTCTTCAAATTTATGAACATTTTTCATCTGTTCAACTTTGTGAATATTTTTTAAAATTTGGCTGTTGTGTACTTCAGATGCCTTATTCAAACATTCTAGGGATTTGTCATACATACTTAATTCAAAGAGAATTTGTCCCAAAAGAAAAAATGAGTTATAATTTTTTGGATTAGATTCTAATTCTTTAAACAATGCATCTTTTGCCTGATCATACTCCCCAATTTCATAAAGATATTGAGCTTTTTTGTACCAATAATCTTCAGATTTTTCAGATTTTGTTATTTCTTTCAATTTATCAAAAATCTCAACAGCCTCTTCAAATCGTCGTTCTTTTTTTAATTCTGCAGCCTTAGATTTCCAATGTTCTTTTGGATTAACCATGCTTAATTATAGAACAATTTTTAAAAAATGTTTTTGTATATGCTTTTAAGATATGTATGAAAATTTAATGCGTGTCTAAATCCATGCATATATTTACGAAGAATGAGATTGGGTTAAAAGCACTGATAATAATAGCTGCTATAGGTATCGGATATCAAATTTATCTGGATAATTTTGTAGATGTGGATCAGATTTCATTTGCTCATTTTTCATACGGAATTAGTTCACTCGCAGTAGGTGTTGTTGCAATGCTTGTGGCAAGACGTTACAAGGGTTCTCCAGTATTTGGAAAAACATACCTTGCTTTAGCATTAGGTTTTATCATATTGTTTGCAGGGGATTTGATTTACAATTATTATGTAATAGTTCTAGATGAAGACCCTTACCCTTCCATAGCTGATGTGTTTTTTTTAGTATTTTACTTGTTCACTGGATACCATCTTGTAAAAAATATAAAATATTTCAAAAAGAATTTGAGTGTCACTTCAAAAATTGGAATTCCTGTATTGGCATTAGTTATGATTATTTTATTTGGGTTATTTACAATTGAAACTTTAAACGAATACCCCCGAGTCTTTTTTATGGGAATTCTTTATGTTTCAGCTTCTGCAGCCATACTATCACTTGCAATATTTGGTGTGACAATTTTTCGTAACAGTGTTTTGGGCATTGCGTGGTTTATGTTGGTTGTTGGAATATTCTTTTATGCAGTTGCAGATGTTTGGTATTATTATCTTGAAGAAGTTGAAGAATTTACAATAACACATCCAGTCAACACATTATGGCTAATATCAGATATGTTTATTATATATGCATTATACAAACATAAGAAAATTATTTAGTTTGAAACAAATTCTACTTCAGACTATTCTTCTAAATATTATAACCTAAGATACCCCAATTTTGGAATCTTGCTTGTAAAATCACGCTGTAGTAATATTATTTCATTTGTTTTTTTAAATCGAATTAATTTTTCATTAGTTTCCTCCAAGAATAATTTTATTTGTGTAAAACAATTTGTTAACTCTTTTTTTAGTTTACCATCACCGCTATTCTCTTTAATTCTAAGAATAGATGATGATAATTCAAACATGCCAGACATTCCTTCAAGTAGCAATTCATAATCATTCTTTGTGAATTTATTTAATTTGAAGGAATTAAGATTCTTGGATATATCTACAAATATGTTCCTATTTTCAAGTTTTTTTAATGCATTATTAATTTTGGACTCATACGTGAAAATCAAGTTATTGGTAAATCCAATGATATCTTCAAATGTTTGCAGGGGTATTTTTTTATAATATGCATCATTCTTGTGACCACATTTTTTGATGTACCCCAAGGTCTCCATTTTTTCCAGAGCATTTCTAAACTTGACTCTATTGTATCGTTTTTTGTTAGCATCTACACATCTTTCCCACACATCGCCAAAATAATTTTTTTCTTCAGACATACAATTCAAAATATCATCTATTGATATCATTTGCATAGCAACCAGTTTAATTTCAATTATTTATTGTTGATGTACTAAGTGAAATACTCAATAACCGGGATTATTTTATTTTAAACTCAGACTAAATCAAATAAAGTAAAAAAAACTATTTTTCACCATTACTGATTAGAAAAAAGAAAGTATGTGAACGGCTATTCAAGACTTTTCTTTGCTTTGTTTATCATAGCCGTTTCTTCACGAAGATGTTTTTTCAATAAGCGTTCATGATCTTTTTTGTGAACACTGTATGCTTTATTGAGAGATTGCTTTGACTTTGCTCTTTTTACAGCATTTTGAAATTTTTTATGAATGACGTTTACTTCAGATGTATAATTTGCCATCAAAATTATTAGAGCCATGAAATTAAAGAACTTTGTGTAGACATATCAGTGAAGTGATCATATACAAAGTGATCGCATATCAATATCAATCAACGTGATCCATATATTGAACAGATAAAGGAGATTTGTATGAATGGTTCTTTTGAAAGACCTGATTGGGATGAATATTTTATGCTTCAGGCTGAGTTGGCAAAGCTTCGCTCAAACTGCATGACAAGGCAAGTGGGAGCAGTGATTGTTAGAAATCATAGGCAATTAGCAACAGGATATAATGGAACCCCTCCTGGAATTAAAAATTGTTTTGAAGGTGGATGTAAAAGATGTCAATTAAGAATAGAGGGAAAGATAGAATCAGGTGCATCTCTTGATAGATGTCTTTGTAATCATGCAGAAGCAAATGCAATAATGCATTGTGCTATTTTAGGAATTGAGGCAGGAATAGCAGGTGCAGTGATGTATACAACATTTGTCCCATGCCTAGAATGCACAAAAATGGCAATTACAATTGGAATAAAAAGAATTGTTTGTCTTGACTCTTATCCTGAGACAGATTATGATTTGCTAAGAGAAGCAGGAGTAAACATAGTACAGTTAGATAAAGGCAGAATTTCAAGATGGGCAAAAGAACTAGTCACCAATTACAAAGATCCAGTGTAATAAAATGCAAGTAAACATAGAAGAGGTTAAAAAAATTGAAACAATGCCACCGTCAATGTTGGTATCTGCTACATATGAAAACAATTCTAAATCTGCAGTACTCAAATTTTATGAACCAAAATCACAGAAATTAATTTTATGGAAAGACGAGACAAATCACAAACCCTATTGTTATTCAAGACTATCACCAGATGAATTAGACTTTCTTCAAGAAAGAGATGACGTCATAGAAATCAAAACTGTTCAAAAATATGATTTGCTAAAAGATGAGGAGATAGATATATCAAAAATCACAGTAGAAGATCCTTTAGCAATTGGAGGTACTGCAGGAGACAAAAGTATCAGAAACATAATTGAAACATGGGAATCTGACATCAAATATTATGAAAATTATCTTTATGACAGGAAATTAATTGTTGGAAGATATTATGAAGTGGTAGATGGGAATATCCGACCACATGATTTGGAAATTTCCGATGAAGTAAAGATTGCACTGAAAAGTTTGCTGTGGGATAAGGTTGACAGTGAAAGTATGGTAAATGAGGGTGAATTTAAAAAATACATTACAGAATGGGCAGATTTGTTAAATCAACCAATCCCCAAAATTAAAAGACTCAGTCTAGATATTGAAGTTGAAGCAGAGATTGGAAGAATCCCAGATCCAAAAATTGCTGAAAAGAAAGTCACCGCGATTGGATTGAAAGGATCAAATGAGTTTGATCAGATTTTTGTTCTCAAAACAGAGGGAACAGAAGAGGGAATAAACGAACTTGAACAAAATGTCAAAATTACATTCTATGATTCAGATAAAGAAAAAGAAATGATACAAGATGCGTTTGAGTTAATCAAGGAATTTCCATTTGTTGTAACATACAACGGAGATGAATTCGATTTACCATATTTATATAACAGAGCAGAAAGACTTGGAATTAAAAATTCAGAAAATCCATTTTACATGATGAGAAATTCAGCAACACTGAAGAAAGGTGTACATCTTGATTTGTATAGAACACTTTCAAACCGTTCATTTCAAATCTATGCTTTTAGTCAAAAATACACAGACTTTTCATTAAACAGCGTTTCAAAGGCCTTACTTGGAAAAGAAAAAATAGATTATGGTTTAGAGTTTGACGAATTATCCCTCTATCAAACTGCGAATTATTGTTACAATGATGCTCTTTTGACGTATGAACTTACCAGTTTTAATAGAGATTTACTAATGGATTTACTTGTAATCATTGCAAGAATTGGCAGAATGCCAATTGATGATATTGCAAGAATGGGTGTTTCTCAATGGATAAGGAGCCTACTATACTATGAGCACAGAAGAAGAAATTGTCTAATTCCAAAAAGAGAGGAGCTTGAAAGAAGATCAGAAGGAGTGATGTCTGATGCAGTGATAAAAGATAAGAAATACCGAGGAGGTCTAGTTGTTGAACCTAAAGAAGGGATTCATTTTGATGTAGTAGTTATGGATTTTGCAAGTCTATATCCAAGTATCATCAAAGTGAGAAATCTATCTTATGAGACAGTAAGATGTGTTCACGAAGAATGCAAGAAGAATACAATTCCAGAAACAAACCATTGGGCATGTACAAAGAAAAATGGCCTAACCTCAATGATAATTGGTTCACTTAGAGATTTGAGGGTAAACTACTACAAAAGTCTCTCAAAGAAATCAACACTTACAGATGATCAAAGACAGCAATACACAGTAGTAAGCCAAGCACTTAAGGTAATTCTCAATGCCAGTTATGGTGTGATGGGTGCAGAGATATTTCCTTTGTATTTCCTTCCAGTAGCAGAAGCAACAACCGCAATAGGTAGATACACAATCCTAGAGACAATTAAGAATTGTGAAAAAACTGGAATTGAAGTACTCTACGGTGACACAGATTCATTATTTATCAAAAAACCAAATGAAGATCAAATTCACAAAGTAATAGAGCAAGCAAAAAAGAATCACGGAGTAGATTTAGAGATTGACAAAGTGTATAGATATTGTGTATTAAGTAACAGAAAGAAAAACTATCTAGGAGTAACTACAGATGGAAAAGTGGATGTCAAAGGATTAACAGGAAAAAAATCGCATACACCTCCATTTATCAAAAAATTATTTTATGAATTATTGGATGTGTTATCTAAAGTTCAAACAATAGAAGATTTTGTAAAAGCAAAAAAAGACATATCAGAAAAAATTTCAACATGTGGCAAAAAAGTAGAGGCTAAAGAAATACCATTAAAAGACCTGACATTTAATGTGATGTTAAGCAAAGCGCCTTCAGAGTATGTCAAAACAATTCCACAACACATTAGAGCAGCAAGACAGCTTGAAACAATAAGAGAGGTAAAAAGAGGAGACAAGATATCATTTGTCAAAATTCTAAACAAACCAGGTGTAAAGCCAGTAGAGATGGCAAAAAAAGAAGAGATTGATTCAAAAAAATACATGGAGTTTATGGAGGCAACACTAGAACAGATTACATCATCAATGGATTTAGATTTTGATGTAATACTTGGGAAACCAAAACAGACTGGAATGGATCAATTTTTTTGGAGTTAGTGTAATACATGGAAGTTAATGGAATGCTACTTACTATATTAGGAATTTCTGCAGGAGTGCTCATCCTAACAGGATGGGTAGAACAAATTTACAAAGGATATAAAACAAAGAGCATGAAAGACATTTCAAAATTCTTAATGATATTCATATCAGCTGGTGCAATTTTATGGCTGATTTATGGATTAATAATTTTAGACGTGTTCATTATTGGGACAAATATTGCAGCAATAATTCTAATGTTGATAGTTCTTTTAATGAAAAGGAGATATGATGAGATGCTGCAAAGAAAACAATAAAGAATTAAATAGAATGCAAGAAGATTCACGAGGATGTTTGTAATTAACTGTAAAAATTATGATGAGATTGCAGGAGAAAAGATAATTAAATTTGTAAAGATAGCTGAAAAGATTTCCAAAAAATACAAAGTAAAAATCGCAATATCTCCACCTCAGCATTTAATTGGACTAGTTGCAAATAGTTCAATTCTAATTTTTGCACAACACATTGATGACTATAAGGTTGGAAGCACTACAGGCTATATCATTCCAGAATTGCTAAAAAAGTCCAAAGTTAAAGGATCACTGATCAACCACAGTGAGCACAGAATCTCAAGTAGTGAAATTCAAAAATTGGTTTTGAAATTAAAAGAATTAAAGATGATATCGATTGTTTGTGTAAAAGACGTTACAGAAGTGAAAAAGTATTCAAAATTAAACCCAGATTATATTGCTATAGAGCCCCCAGAATTAATTGGATCTGGTAAAGCAGTGTCCAAAGAAAAACCAGAATTAATTGAAAAAGCTGCTAAGGCAGTAGAAAGTGCAAAAAACAACACGAAATTACTTTGTGGTGCAGGAATTGTATCAGGTCAGGATGTTGCAAAGGCATTAGAGTTAGGATCAAAAGGAATACTAGTAGCAAGTGGGATAGTCAAGGCAAAAGATTGGAGTAAGATAATGTCTGAATTTGCCAAATCAATGACTTGATATGAATTCTCATTTGTAATTTATCAGATAAATGTCAGGTAAAACATTGTTACGTATCACTTGATAACAACATCTTTTGTTCTAATATTCAGAATTTTTAATTATGTCAGTAATCGTTAGTTCAACTTCTTTAGGCCTTCTACGTTCTTCAGACATGTAAAAAGACTGTAATTGCTTTACTTGATCAAAAAAAGAGGAACTCCCATAGTTAGAAAGAAGTACATTTATTACTTATAATTAAGATCTAAACTCTTACTTTCAATGCAAACGCCCCACATTTTGGACACCGATGTTTTTTCAAATATTCTGCATGAGTTTCAGTACGTTTTTTAGAATACGTGATGTGCTCTCCACAATCTTCACATATACCAAGTAAATCGCCCTTCATAGATTAATTGTGAAATACTAGTACAAATAATTTCATAATTGTAAAAAACAAAGAAAAAGTAATCAGGTGTTATTTTGACCATTTAGAGTATCTATACGTCTACTAGATTAAAGAGTGGTTTTCCAGAGGCCGATTTTTATTAGATATATTTGACTGAGCCAAGAATCTCTTTGCCTGAATTAACATTAAATATTTTTTAAATAATCTGTTGCCTACAAAAGGTATTTAGTTTTAAAAGGATTCAAATTGGTTTTTCTACGGGTGCTACAATCACTATAACAAACACCTCTTTTCTCGATTTTGTTAAATTTTAGTCAGTATTAAAATCAATGATTAGGATCATAAGAATAAGGAGGAGTTCATAACCAAAGCTGCTCAAAGTAGTAATTTTGTGTATTATTAGTGTTGAATTAGTTTAATACCCCCTTTTTTTGATTGATTAATCGTAAAAAAATGAAACAAGTATATTTTTATGATGAAGGGGATGGTAAAAACAAAAAACTCCTAGGAGGAAAAGGAGCTGGTCTATGTGAGATGACCAAACTAAAATTACCAGTACCGCCAGGATTTACAATTACTACAGAAGTTTGCAATAGATATTATGAAAATAACAAGAAATTGCCAAAAACACTCATGGCAGAGGTAAAAAAGAACATTGGAAAGATTGAAAAAAGAACAGGAAAGAAATGGAATTCAAAATTAAATCCTTTACTAGTATCAGTAAGATCAGGGGCTGCAATTTCTATGCCTGGCATGATGGATACAATATTAAATTTAGGATTAAATGATCAAACCGTATTAGGATTAGCTGAAAAAAGTAACAATCCTAGATTTGCATGGGATTCCTATAGAAGATTTATCCAGTTATTTGGCAAGGTAGTATTTGGAGTAGATGACAAGAAATTTGATGATGTGTTAAATGATGCAAAAAGAAAACAAAATGTTGAAGTTGATAGTGATTTAAACGAAGAATCACTAAAAGAGATAGTTTCACAATATAAACAAATTTGTGACAATCATACAGGTAGGAAATTTCCAACAGACCCAACAGAACAAGTAGAGCTTGCAATTAAAGCAGTATTTGGTAGCTGGATGGGAGAAAGAGCAATTGTTTACAGAGAGAAGAATAACATTACAAAAGACATTGCAGATGGAACCGCAGTAAATATTGTATCAATGGCATTTGGAAATATGGGTGATGATTGTGCTACAGGTGTTGTGTTTACAAGAAGTCCAGAAGATGGAACACGTAAGATCTATGGCGAATATCTGATCAACGCCCAAGGCGAAGACGTAGTGGCCGGAGTAAGAACCGGAAAACAAATTGATGGAATGAAAAAAGAGATGCCGGAATCATATAACCAATTAGTAAAAACATGTGAAAGATTAGAGAAACATTACAAAGAACCGCAAGATATTGAATTTACAATTGAGCAAGGGAAGTTCTATTTGTTACAGACAAGAAATGCAAAGATGAATGCAGTTGGAATGGTAAAAACATCAGTAGATATGGTAAAAGAGAAACTAATTGATAAAAATAGAGCAATTACAAGACTACAGGCAGAGCAATTAGAGCAATTATTACACAAGAGAATTGATCCTGAAGAAATTAAAAATTACACACAATTAGCAAAAGGCATTGCAGCATCACCAGGAGCTGCCAGTGGGATTGCAGTATTGGATGTAAAAAGAGCAACCGCAATGGGAGAAAACGGTGCTAAAGTAATTCTAATCAGAGAGGAGACAAAACCTGAAGATGTTCCAGCATTCTTTGAATCAGTTGGAATTTTAACTAGCAGAGGCGGTAAAACATCTCATGCAGCAGTAGTTGCTAGGGGAATGGGCAAACCATGTATTGTTGGATGTTCTGAATTAAAGATCGATGTAGATAACAAGCAATGTAGTGTAGATGGTAAAGTAGTCAGAGAAGGAGATTCAATTACAATAGATGGGAGCACAGGCATTGTGTATATTGGAGACATTCCAACAATAGAGCCAAAAGTTAATGCAGATTTTAAACAGATTCTAGAATGGGCTAAAAATGCAAAAAAGATTGGAATAAGAGCAAATGCAGATACCCCAGAAGGAGCAAAACTTGCAAGAGAATTTGGAGGTCAAGGAATTGGATTGTGTAGAACAGAGAGAATGTTCAATGGAAGTGACAGAATTAATTTATTTGTAGAAATGATCATGGCTGAGAATATTGAGGAGCGAAGTAAAATTCTCAAGAAACTAGGAGAATTACAAAAGAGTGATTTTATTGAAATTTTACAAGCAATGGAAGGTTATGAGGTCACAATTAGATTATTAGATCCTCCATTACATGAATTCTTACCAAACCCAGAAGAGTTATCAGAAAAAATTCGTAAATTAGAATCAAGAAATGAAACAAGTGAAGCCAATGCAGCAAAAACTATCCTAAAGAGAGCAAGGGATCTTGCAGAAATCAATCCAATGATGGGACATAGAGGAGTCAGAGTTGGAATTACTTATCCTGAAATTTATGAAATGCAAATCCGTGCAGTCTTTGAAGCATTAGTGGAGTTAACAAAGAAAAAGGTAAAGGCCCATCCACAGATCATGATTCCACAGATTAGCAGTGTTGCTGAACTGAACCACGTCAAGAGGATTTATGATTCCGTCAAGAAAGAGATTGAAACTACGCATAAAATGAAACTAAAAATCAATTTTGGAACAATGATCGAAGTTGTTAGAGCAGCACTAACTGCAAACGAACTTGCAGATACTGCAGAATTCTTTAGTTTTGGAACCAATGATTTGACACAGGGGACATTTAGTTTTAGCAGAGAAGATGTTGAAGGGAAATTCCTTCCAGAATATATGGAAAAGGAGTTGTTAGAGAGAAACCCATTCCAATCAATTGATGTTAATGGAGTAGGCAGTTTGATAAAGATAGGAATTGATGCAGGTCGTAGAGTCAGGCAGGGTATGGAAATAGGAATATGTGGAGAGCATGGAGGAGATCCAAGTTCAATAAAATTTTGCCATGACGCAGGTCTTAGTTATGTGAGTGCATCACCACATAGAATCCCCATAGCAATAGTAGCTGCAGCTCAAGCCGCAATTGAACAATCTAAACCAAAATCTAAACCAAAATCTAAACCAAAATCTAAACCAAAATCTAAACCAAAATCTAAACCAAAATCTAAAAAAAAGTAAAATAAATTATTAGAAAATTACAATAAAGAAATAATCTTTTGTATTATTTCATCATGGTTTGATATGATTTCTGTAGAAACCAGTATGATATCCTTTTCATGATAAACATTAATCCATTTCACATGGTCACGTGATTCTACAGACCAATTTGTTTTTCCAAGATTTTTATCAAAAATCCGATTCATTTTTGCCTTCAGTAATGCTTCACGATGCAGTAATTTTGTTTCATAAACATTCAGTTGTGGAATCATTCCTTTTTTTCTATGGTATGCTTTTAATCTACCACATTTACACAAAATCCCGGCAAATCGTATTGACGTATCTAGATTCAAAACTTTGTTACAAAACTTGCTTTCAGGACTAGGTTCTTCTAATTTTTGCACGACTATTATTATTATTTTTAAAAAATAGAAGACAAAAATTAGTTTTGTTGACTAAAGAGTAAAATGCAAAACGTCAGTGTTAGTTACAAACTCATTTTTGATTAAATACAGGTAACCAAAAATACATGATTTTTCTATTTAAGTCTACAAAGATATCTGCATTATCATTCCAAGTTTTGACATTTTTTTCCCAGATTCAATGGTAGTGATGATAATTTTATTACACAATGATCTGTACTTTGTAGTTTCTTCACCCATGGTCTCAACGAGGGTTTTAAAAGATTCAGGAAAAGTAAAATTAAACTGAGAATTACTCATAAATTCTTTTTGTAGTGAAAGGTTTGCGTTTACTATATTTTTCCATGTTTCATAAGATTCATTTTGGAGATCAAATAATATTTGTTGAATATGAGGAACTGAATTTTCGATTTCAGAGAAATATTTCTTATAGATTTGCTCAATAACGCTAAAATGATCTTGATTGTCTTTATTTTCAGCCATAATTTTTCTAGAAAACATCAAAACTTAAACATATTGGCAAAAAATCAAACCAAACCACATTGTCTTATTTTTGAGTATTACTTTCACTATAACCTAGACCTTTAAACTAAATGTAGCATAAAATTAATTCCATGAGTTACAAGTGCCTGATTTGCAACATAGTTTTAGAAGATCCAAGAGAACTAGAGATGCATTTGAAAATAGAGCACAAATAGGGTGTGAAAAGAGAATCCAAGTAATCATATACACAAACATGATTTACAATATTTTAGGGTGTAATGCAGAGAGTTTTATAAAATTAATGCGCTGTTAGTTTTATTCAAATTCTCAAAGACAATCAGGTAAAAAAATTATGCAAGTCTGTTAGAATCATGCAACAAAAATTACGTCAAAAGACACAAACATCAAAGTTCAAACATATCTTAGATTGAAATTAACTTAACGTATCCCAAATATTGATAAACTAACTGAACATAATTTCAAATGAGTTGTTACCAAGAATTGATTCAATAAAGCAAATTAGACAAAAAATAGGAATTACACAAAAAAAACTGGCCACTATGACAGGAGTCAGCACTTCAATGATAAATCAGATAGAGTCAGGACGAAGTCAACCAAGTTACGAAACCGCAAAGAAAATTTTTGAGAGTCTGGCAAAATTAGAAGGTGAATCATCATCTCACACAGCTGGAGATTTTTGTAGTAAGGATATTGTAAAGTTAAAACCAACAAATACACTTCACGATGCGATCAAAAAAATGCATCAATCATCAATTAGCCAAATTCCAATTTTTGATAACATAGATGTAGTTGGAATGATATCTGAAGACGGAATTGTGAAGCACCTGGCAGATTTGGGAGAGGCTGAATTGAAAAAGGCAAAGCTTGCAGATACCATGGACCCTGTTCCACCAATTGTGGATTTTGATACACCTGCAAATGTACTAGTACCTCTAATTAGATACTCAAAATGTATTCTAGTTTCAAAGAAATCAAAAATTGTTGGAATAATCACTGCTTCTGATACTCTAAAAATGATGGAATAATTATTTTGGATGAGAACAGAGCTCAGCTAAAACTCCATGCAAGGACTTTGGATGAATAAAAGTCACTTTAGTTCCAGCAGAGCCAGGTCTGATTTGTCCTAGAAACTGAACACCACAGCCCTCCATTCGATCTACTTCTCCTTCTATATTATCAGTTTCTAATGCCATGTGGTGTAAACCTGGACCTTTTTTGTCAAGAAATTTTTTAATTGGGCTTGAGTCATTTGTTGGTTGCATTAATTCCACTCGACCATTTTCCAAATGAATAATTGCAACTTTAACACCTTCAGACTCTACTGTTTCAAACTCAACACTATCAACTCCTAATGCTTTCTGGTACACTTTGGCAGATTCTTCAACATTATTTACTGCAATTGCAATATGATCAATTTTCATCTAAATTACTCATAATTATTTAGTATTAAGGGTTTTATCTTTTAATTTTTAGATATATTAAAAGACATAGAGAAATGATACCACCTAAAATTATACTTAGCCCGATCAACCACTCTTGCGAGAACCAACCATAATTTGTAAGGATTAAAAATCCAATCAGAATGGCAATCACAATTGCCAGACCATAAATTATTATATTTTTAGACATGTTTAGATCATATCCAAAATTTTCTTCTTTTTTGGGATAATTGTTTTATAATCATCATCAGATTGTTCATTAGTTACAGTCATAAATTTAGAATCCACATTCTTTGTATAAACGTGTTATTTTAACATCGATGCTTTTAAGATATTTCCAATCCAATTGCAACGGTATTACTATTAGTTATAAATAGTGGCCCAAAAAATCAATCAGAGTTAATTAGTTATTAGTCAACTCGCAGAAAATTTGGATTCAGTTATTCCTACTCCAGAAGAACTAGAAAAAACCAATGGAACTAGTGTGATAGTTTCAATATATCATAAATCAGAGGATGGAATACATGGGGAAAATTTGTCTATAACATATCCTGCTACAAAAGAACCTGAAAATATTGTAATGACGATTCCATACCAACCCAAAAGGATTGGCAATTCCAAAATTAATACAATTTTTGAAGAACACTTAATCCAACCTGTGCATAAAACGAACAAAATAAACGAAAAAAGTTCAAAAGTTTATCAGGTCAGCATTTTTACTTAATAATCGATCTTTTTTATTCTAACAGAACTACCTTTGCCTTCTAGATAATGCCCAATAAAATTAGTCATTTGTTCTCCAATTTTATGTCCCAATGCACCCTTCATCATACCTGATTTTTCAATGATTTGTGTCAATTCCTCACTGATCTGAATATTAAAAAAGGTCCAACCAAATTTTTCAAAAGGTTTTTCAATCACATACCCGTTTTGCACATTACATTCTGTTTCTAAATCAGTTAATGCTTGTATTACTATAGAGATTTCTTTCTCATAACTTCTTGTACTTAGTTGAAATAATGGATTCAATTAACTATATTCCAAACAACTTATGTTTTATATTAAATGAACCAAATATGATGTAAGAATTCTTGTTTTAGATGGAAAATCAAAAAAGAACTGAGAATCTAACTTTTAAAGTCAATCATAAATAATACTGCGTCTGATTTTTACCCCTGTGAGGTAGTCGTAGCCCATCCGGTTTGAACCTAAAAATATTTTAAAAAAATAAATCATCCCAAGAAATGTATCTTAATTAAATGAGTGAGGTACTGTTCTCAATCTTTTTGACATGTACAAATCCCTACAATCTGTACATTAAACCCAAGATTTCCTCTCTTTAAAATCTGATTTTATACTATACCATTCAAAGCACCTTCAGATTGGATCTATCTTAGAGCTGTAAAATATGATGAAATCGAAGAGACTTGAACACTACTAATAAGATGGATCGTATAATGTTATTTTCTAAATTTTAGATATTTGTGAACTTTAAATCCTATAATTGTGAGTATTACAATATACATTTCCAAGTTTAATGCAGTGATTAGTGCACCTATGAATCATTGTGATGTAAAATTTCTCAAATATTTCAACTGCCAGTTAGTCGTTTGTTAAAGTGCATATTAATATTAAAAAACCACACCATCATTTTTAGAATAATGAACTCATATCATACATTCAAAAACATATCGCCTTCAGTTTATCAAGAAATTAAAGATTTCATCAAATTAAAATATAAAATCAAAGTTTTGGAAAAAACTTCACCAGGACTAAAGGAGTCTTTTGACATTTTATCTGAATCTATTAAAGTACACTATTATACAAAGGAGAAATTACTTTTTCAATCTAGTCCAACAAACAAAACATATACAAAATTGATTTTTGACATAGATAAGAAATTTTCACTAAATACACTTGATGAAATAGAACAAAAAATAACTACGATTCCATCAGATGTAAAATTTTTTGTAGGTTGTGATGAGGCAGGTGCAGGTGAAACTTTTGGATCCATGTTTTTAGGATGTGTAATTATTGACGTTAAGAATTTAAAAAACATTGAACAAATTTTTGATACTCAAAACATCAAGGAGCTCAACGAGTCTGAAATACTCGAAAAATACAATAAAATCAAAGAATATTGTAAAATTTTTAAAATAAAATGTGAAGCATCAGAAATTGATGAGAACAGTAAAAATATGCTTCTTGATCAAAAATATGAGGAATTACTAAGCGAAGCGATTTCTGAAAAAGAAAAATTGTGCGTAATAATTGATGATTATGGAATTAAAAGAGACTTAAAATTATTTTTAGAAAATCTTGAATCTAGAGGAAATACCGTAATTGTTGAAAACAAGGCTGATGAAAAGTATCTTGCATGTCAGGCAGCTTCTGTTGTTGCAAGAAAGGAAAGATTTGAGGAAATACAAAACCTTAACAAAAAATTCAATGTGCAAAATGAATCTGGAAAAATAATTTATCCTGGATCTGGTAACGCTGCAAACTCACAAACTGCAGAATATTTAGAAACATTCATGAGACTATATCCTTCTAAAGATCTTCCTCCTTTTGTAAGAAGAAAATGGAATAATGTTAAAAAAATTATTACAAAAAAAAATGGTCAAAAAATTTCACGATTTTTTGAAGAATAACTTTTAAGATATAATGAAAATACCTTTTATTTTTGAATGGGATTTATTGATCTTACAAGATAAGAGTATTTCAGAGATAATTCATTATTTGGCCATACCTATAATCCCATAAAGTCTTTGCAGAGAAAAGTAACTTTTTAATTTTCTAAAATAAATTTCATATGAATTACAATTCACTATGAAAACATTTTAGCCATATGTGATCAACTTTATATGTTTTCAAATCAATTCAAAAGAATCATAATTTTAGGCTTAGTTATGAGGTCAAAAAGGCCTGAATTAATCTTGATGATAATTTGAGATTCTAAAATTCGGTCTATTAAAGAGATATAGTTTCACTCAAATGACTTAGCAACCCTTGTGATTCGATGACCACAGTTTGCACAAAGATTAATTTTTTTATCAAATCTAAGTTCTCCACATTTATCACATCTAGTAAAAGCCATAATACATTCAAGACAAACTAGGAAATAAGAATGATCTTAATTTTGAATTAATCTATAAAAGCCTGCAAATTTTTCTTAACATTAAGGAAAATTTCCTTCATCAAGTAATTCTTTGTATATTGTTTTTTCCAGACGGGTTTCTGCTGCACCACATTTACTACACATTCCCAGATCATCAGGATTCTCTTTCTTTCTCTTCTCACATTCTACGCATTTATGAATCCCTTTTTTGAATCCCATAGATTGAATTCAGTTTGTCTTAGGCAAAAAGCTTGTGATTTTTTCAATCCAGTAAATGCTTAGAGTAATTATTACTCTTTTTTATTGAATTCGCAGTTCAGTCCATAAATAATGAAATCCATTTACAAGTTCTGATCTTTATTATGATCTCATTATTTTGCGTTTTCATACCCAAAAAAGAATTCCCTTTTTATTTCGCATAGAAAATATTCTCAAAATGCATAACATGTGCAAGAATTTTTTAGTAAATCAATAATTTTTCTACAATTTCCTTTGTCAGTAATTGAGGTAAATCATACGTTGGGTTTTTGTTTAATACCTACAAAAATCACCAAAAGATTACAAGATATATCAGGATCTTTTGAAGGACTAATTGCCATGTACTTCGAACAATGATGCTAATATGAATCGACATGATTTGTCTTAAGTGAGTTTATTTTAATTAAAAATAATTAGAATTATTTCAGGTATGTGAAACATCCATAATTTAACAAAGAACCACTCTAAAATAATATGATGAATTTTTAGTTATTCCCATATTTTCAAAAAGAGGTAAAGTCTCAAAAACAATTATTGTTAAAATGAATAAAACAACATCAATCAAAGAGGCATCATAATAATTTCAACCTGTTTTGAAACCAGAGAACAAAAAAACATTAACACTTGTATACGAAATATCATGACATATTCTATGGATAAGAGACAAGATGGCCTTGCTGTTCTTATAAATCTACGAAATGAAGGACAACTTCCATGGCTCATTGATAGTTTAGAATCAATATTTGGTAATGAATCTGTGGAAAGTCTGTATACAGAAAAACAGATTACAATCACTATTGGTAAAATAGATTTTAGAGAGAAACACAGAAAACTAGTCCTTGAGGAGGTTCACAAATTTGATGGACTTGTTTTAGATGAAGTAGAAATCTATGATCATTTTCCACAATAGTTTATACTTTTTATAATTTTACCAATCTATCTGCATGAACAAGTCATAGATATTTCAGATACTCATCGAGGATGCGTGATTTTATTGATTCATGAATTAAACTAGATTGTCATAAATACAGGAATTTTGTATTTTTACAAAAGTTATGGAGGTGTACTCCAAAAAAAATTGTTTCAATTTATCCATATCTTTTTTTCTATTATGATAAACTCCACGTTTTGTTCTTTTTGAAAATTTTAAAAATTCTTTCAACTATGTTACCAACACTGTATTTTATTGATGTCACATTTTTTCAATAATCTTTATTTTTTTCTTTATATTTTTTACAACTATTAATTCATCTGATTTGATAGCATGAAATAATATTATCTCAAAGCCATGTTTCATGGCAAGATTAGAGACATGCTTAAGAAATGCTTGTTGTCAGATTCATCTATACAAACAAAAATTTTGAATTTGAAAATTTTTGTGTTTAATTATTTTCATATTGAACATTTATGCAATCATCCTGAATATGACGATTAGTATAGTTGAAGATATAATAACTAAGCAAGTTAACAAATTTACAAGTTCAAAGTTTGTAAGCCATCTCAATTGTAATGAGGTATAAATACATAAATCATTTTAGAAGTATAAATCATTTTAGAAGTATAATTCACAAGACAATGTCTCTAAAAAAATATAACACATCAGAGATCACTCCTTCTGAATGGCATGCAATTAATCAATTCACATCAGAGTTAGAATTACAAAATTATACATGTGTGTCAATATATTATCCGCATGACAAACGCTCAGAAATATTAACACTATTGGATAAACCGAAGAATAATCAAGCAAGAGAGAAAATAGAATTTTTAATCAAGCAAGAAATTACAAAGCAAGTAAAACCAACAAAACCCAGAAAACAGTTCATCAATACTTATTGTATTTTTGGATGGCAAAAAAACAACAAGATAGTTCTCAAAAAAATTGCTATTTCAAAAGAGATGCCATTTGTTTATGTTGCAGGAAAAAAGATATACCTGAAACCATTTCGGGACATATTAAAAACAAACTACCATATAATTTTGGTAATCATTGATCAAAAGTCAGATCACATACGATATATTCAAGGAAACAAGATATTGGCAGATGAAAAATCAAGTATTAATTTGCAGGGATGACACAAAAAAGGTGGACAGAGTCAAAAACGATTCTTGAGAGCAAGACAGACACTCATTCAAGGATTTTTCAAACGAACTGCAAAGTCAGTAATATGGATTCAAATGATGTAAAGATTTTATTTTTGGGAGGAGTGGGAAACGCAAAAATTGGATTTCATGATGAATTAGATTCGGAACTAAAAATGAAATCACGTTTTATGGAAAACGTGTCATTTAACACATCCATGAATATTGTGAATAAAAAAATCATCAAACATCTTTACGATTACAGGAGAAAGCATGTACTTGAAGTTGTATTCAAGTTTGAAAAAGCAATTAAAGAAAAATTGATTGTAAGAAAAAATTCAGAGATACAGAAGGCCTTGAAAATTGGGGCAGTGAATATTCTTTTGGTGTCAGCTAATTATTATAATTTATCACCTACCAATAATCAAAAAATAACAAAGATGATCGACCTTGCTGAGAATACATCATCCAGAGTAGAATTTGTAACCAATCCAAAACTAGTTAAAAAGATGGAAAAATATGGTCATGTACTTGCATTGCTTCGTTACAAGTTCAAATGAGTACATGCTTATGCAAGAAAGAGAAATATTCAAAAAAACCAAAAACTAAAGATTTACTTGGAGTGAGTGACCATAGAAATTTCTACCAATCATCATCCAATCTAAAAGACTTCTTTTGGACGATATTCACCAAATACTTCTCTGAACGTATTGCTGATTTCACCAGTAGTAGCAAATGCTTTAGCAGCTGTGACGATATATGGCATTAGATTTTTGTCAGTATCAGCCGCACTTTTCATTGCTGAAAGTGCATCTTCCCATTTTTTAGCATCTCTAGATGAACGCAATTCTTTAAGTGCCTTCTTTTGTTGAATTTCTATTTTTCCGCCAATCCTAAGCAAGTCAGGTTGCTCTTCTTCTTCAACATATTTGTTAACACCAACAATAATTCGTTCATTGTCATCTGTTTCTTTTTTAAGACGATATGCGTTTGCCCTTATTTCGGATTGAAAGAATCCTTTTTCAATTGCTTTTACAGAGCCGCCCATTTTTTGGATTTTTTTCAAATATGCCCAAACATCAGCCTCAATTTGATCACATAATTCTTCAAGATAATAAGATCCAGCCAATGGATCAGCTGTTTTTGTAATACCACTTTCATGAGCCACAATTTGTTGTGTTCTAAGTGCAATTTTTGCAGATTCCTGAGTTGGAAGTGCAAGTGCTTCATCTCTAGAATTAGTATGAAGTGATTGGGTTCCACCAGCAACTGCAGCCATTGTTTGAATAGCAACACGAACGATGTTGTTATTTGGTTGTTGCGCAGTTAAAGATTCACCACTAGTTTGAGTATGAAATTTTAATTGTAATGAACGCGGGTTTTTGGCATGAAACATTTCTTTTAGAATTTTTGCATAAACTTTTCTTGCGACTCGAAACTTTGCAACTTCTTCAAAGAATTCTATAGTACAACAAAAAAAGAATGAAAGACGGGGTGCAAAGTCATCAATTTTTAATCCTTTATCCAAACAGGTTTGAATATATGCAATAGCATTTGCCAATGTAAACGCAACTTCTTGTGTAGCAGTACATCCAGCTTCTCGCATATGGTATCCAGATATCGAAACGGGGTACCATGAAGGTACTTTTTGTGCACAGTATTCTATCATATCACCAATTAATCGCATGGAGGGTTGGGGTGGATAAATGTAGGTATTTCTGGCAATGTATTCTTTTAAAATATCATTTTGAGTGGTTCCACGAAGATCATGACTTTTGAATCCTTGTGCCTCGCCAACTGCAATATAATATGCAAGTAGAGTTGATGCAGTGGAATTAATAGTCATTGAAGAACTGACTTTGCCAAGTGGAATACCATCAAATGCAGTCATCATATCCTTAATTGATGTGATTGAGACACCAACTTTTCCTACTTCACCTTCAGCTTGTGGCGAATCAGAATCATATCCAATTTGAGTGGGTAAATCAAATGCCATACTAAGACCTGTCTGACCTTTTTCAAGCATGAATTTGAAGCGTTCATTGGTAAGTTTGGCATCTCCAAATCCAGAATATTGTCTCATAGTCCAAAATCTTTCACGGAACATTTCAGGATGAATTCCCCTGGTAAATGGATATTTTCCAGAATCCTCAGCAGGTTTCTTCTTAGGAGATTTTTGATAAATACGCTTTACCGTAAAGCCTGAATCAGTAAAAATTTTCTTTTCAGATTCCTTTGATTTTGTTGATTTTTTATCGACCATATTATCACTTTAATAATGATTTTGTAATTTGATCTCCGGCTTCGAAAGGATCAATGCCTTTTGCTTGCAATTTTTTAAGATATTTTGAAAATGTCTTATCAGAATGTAACATATCATCAATCTTTTCTCTCATGTTATTTAAAACAATATCTTTTAGTTCAGTTTCTAGCCTTTCAGAGTCTTTATCATTTTTGGATCTCTTTTTAGAATTCATCATTTCTTTCAAGGTCTTTGCAAATTCCGTAATACCAGAATTCTTTTTTACAGATGTTTTTAAAATTACCGGATTTCGAACAGAATCACCAATAAAATCCCGAACAGCGTCAAATAACTGATTTGCTCCGCTTAGATCACTCTTGTTAACAAGGTAAATATCTCCAATCTCAGTCAAACCGGCTTTGATTGTTTGAATACTATCTCCAGTGTTAGGATTGAAAACAACAACTATAATATCAGCAATATTAGATATTTCAACTTCAGTTTGCCCAGCACCAACGCTTTCAATGATAATTGGATTAAATCCAGCATACTCCAAAATACGAATGCTGTTTCGTAGTGAACGTGACACTGCTCCTGTTGCACCTCTTGATGCAATACTTCGGATGTATGTCCCAGAATCAGTGGATTCACTCATCCGTACACGATCACCAAGTATTGCACCTCCAGTAACATGACTGGTTGGATCAATTGCAAGTACAGCTGGTTTAGTACCAAGTTTTTTCAAGGTAACAGCTGTCTTGTTAATTAATGAACTCTTTCCAGCTCCTGCGGGACCTGTAATTCCAATTATCATAGAGTGTCCAGTATCCTTGAAAATTTTCTTTAAAATTTTTTTTGCTTCTTTTTGATCGTTTTCAATAATAGAGATTGCTTTTGCAATAGTCCCACGTTTTCCTTTCTTTAAATCAATTAAATCCAACATACAATGTTCCAAAAGGGTGCAATAAAATCTTGTGGCTATCTATAATCTTCCATAAATTACAGGGGGCACAGGATCTCCAAGTGGATGTATTTCTGTTTTGAGTTGAATATGACCAAAGTCAGCATGTTCAATTTCTAAGACAACTGGATGAATCGCCCAGCCATATTTTGGCGCATTTGGAAATGGGATAATTTCAATGAATTCGGAATTATAGAAGGTCTTGTGGAAGGATTCATTCATTCCAAGAATTTCCATTACAACCGAATTTGTTTTATCAGATTTATCAAAATAAGACACCTCAACATGACCAGAATCATAGTAAATTGCCTCAAACTTAAACGTCTCCCGGAGTATTTCTTTGTCGTCGGTTCCAGCGCCAGTAAGAAACAATATTGCCAAAATGGTAAAAACACCAAGGAAAATTGGAGGTCCGAGTTTTTTAGCCATATTTGAATTCTTTTCTCATATTTCTAAGAAATTTGGAGTTTATTCTAATTCTCTCAAGAGTTTGTGATTGTGTTCTTTCGGTACCAGGAGTAGGGTTCTTTTTGAAGAATGCCTTGATCTCTTTTTCCATAGAATCATCTGCAACAGATGCAATGCTTGCTACAATCCTATTAAACAAAGGGTTGCCATGACCAACTTTTTTGTTTAGTTTTTTCCAATTCTTCTTTAACCATGGCCACAAAATCTTATCACCATATGGGTTTCCAGCAACTTTCATGATAGGTAGCTGCATATTTTGTGAACGAACTTCAGAGGTTTGAGAAAAGTCCAGTGATTTGAGTAAAAGTTTTTTGTCTTGGAATCCACACATTGCACCAAGAAATCGGAGTTTTTCTTCCATTGTTTTTGCACTTTTGTATAGTTTTACAAGTTCAGCGTGTGTTTTTGAATTGCCATTCCATGCGGCAATTGAACAAACAGGCTCCACCAAATCCGGAGATAGGGAATTAGGGGATTTTAAGAATTCTTTATATTTACTCAATGCTTTTTCTGTAACTTCTTCATCGTTCATTTTACCTAAGGTAGAGATAACAAATGCACGGAGCATTGCATCAGTATGGTTATCAGATTTTTTTGGTTCCCAACCTACACGGAATAAAATTCTTCTAAAGTAATTCACAGCATAGATTCTAATTTCATCTACAAATGGTTCATCAAATGCACGGAAATATAATGAAGCTAAATTATGTGCCACATTAACGGATGCAAGATAACTATCTTCTTCAAAGTATGCATCTGAAAAATCAAGATAGTTTCTTACATACTCATCACCTGAAACACAAAGCGAAAACAAATCATTTTGAATTGCCCATCTATCAATTACTGCAATGCGTTTTTCATCAATTAACATTTTTAGATCAAGTAAAATTCCTTCATCATATTTTACGCGATAAAATCCCTTTCTTCCATAATTTGCTACAAATCCCAAAGTATTCTTAGGTAGTTTTATGGAAAGTGTCTTAGTTGAGAACAATTTTTTAGAAATTTCATTTTTCAATCCTAAAGACAATGGAATGGACCACAAACCTTTGCTAAACTTACCATCAGACTCTAGCAGGTATCTCTTTTGTTTTAGTTTTAAAACATTACCGTCCTGATTAATCTCGACAAGAGGGAAACCAGGTTGCTTTAGCCAAGTGTTGATCATTGAAGACACGGGCATTTTTGAGGCCTTGCCAATTGCATCCCACAAATCTTGTCCTTTGGCATTTTTGTATTTAAAATCAGAGAGATATTTTTTGAGTCCTTTTCGGAAATTTGGTTCCCCCACATAAGATTCTAACATTCGAAGAATACATCCACCCTTATCATAAGATATTGCATCAAAAATTTCTCTAATTTCTGCAGGTGAATTTACTTTAACATCTATTGGATGAGTTGTTTTTAGTGAATCAAGCCCCATTGCAGTATTCATTGCATCATCTACAAACTGATTCCACAAATCCCATTCAGGATAAAATTGATCAACAAATTTAGTGGCCATAAAAGTGGCAAAGCTTTCATTTAACCATAGATCATTCCACCATTTCATTGTGACTAAATTTCCAAACCATTGATGCGCAATCTCATGTGAGATCACTTCTGCAATGAATTGTTTGGTTCTAGTAGAAGATGTTTTAGGATCATAAAGCAGAATTGTTTCTCTGAAAGTTATTGCTCCCCAGTTTTCCATAGCACCTGCTGCAAAATCAGGGACTGCAATCAAATCAAGTTTTGGCAACGGATATTTTATTCCAAAATATTTTTCATATGAAGTGAGAAGTTTTTTTCCTAAGTTTAGTGAAAACTTTCCCTTTGATTTATTTCCTTTAGTGGTTATAACCCTAATCTGTATTTTACCAACATTACCTGAAAGATATTCAAACTCACCAACTGCAAGATAAATTAAATATGTAGAAACAATCGGAGTTTGTGCAAACTGATAGATAGTTTTACTACCAATTTTTTTCTTTGATTTAACTGGCATGTTTGAAATTGCAGTGAATTTGTTATCAGCTATAATGGAGATATCAAATGTTGCTTTTGCTTCAGGTTCATCCCAACATGGAAATGCACGTCTAGCATCTGCTGCCTCAAATTGAGACGTTGCAAGATATTTCGTTTTTCCATTTTGTTTGTATTGACTACGATAAAATCCAAGTAATCTATCATTCAGGATTCCTTCAAATTCCAAATTTATTGTGGCCTTGCCTTTAATTTTTTTTCCTAAAAATATTTGAAGTTGTTCATTTTTTTCTGCTATTTTGGGAGCTGACTGAATAATCTCATCATTACATTTTACGTGACAGGAATGAATTTTTAGTTCAGCGCAATGCATGACAATAACTTTTGTTGTTTTTTTACAATCGATAGAAATAGTTTCAGAACCAATAAATGTAAATTTTTTGAGATCTGGCTCAAATGTTAGTTGATAGTTTATTGGAATTACATCCACATTGAGGATAATTTAGTTACACTTTAAGTAGATTTTCTATTACTAACAGGACACAGTTATTTCCACGGATCAGACCTTTCATCCCAAGTTATAGCATTAATTCGGGTTTTGGTAAGAGAATGACTGTTTTTTATCGATGAAAGGAGACATTCATCAGAACAATGAGTTATCTCAAAGTTTTTCATGAATTTCCCACAATTTTCACAGTATCTACCCATTCCTCAAATAAACAAATTTGGATCTTTTCAAATCTATTCCCTCAAAACAAGTAAATAAAAAAATTATTTTAAAAATATTTATGATTATCAAATTTGAAAATAAATATTCAGGAGAATCATCTTTATAAATAGTCACATACGAGGTAATTGTTAATTGGGTTCAATTACAGCAAATAATCATCAATATCCAGTAAAAAAAGAGAAGACACGTAGTGTCACTTACCGCCTTCCAGTTAAATTGGTTAAAGAAATAGAAGCTGAAGCCATGAATCACAACATATCTCATAATGTAATGGCAAGACAAATTTTAGAGAAATACATTGAATGGGATAGATTTGCATCTAAAATTGGAATGATACCAGTACCAAAAAAAATTCTTGACATGCTAGGAATGGAAATGACAGCCTCGGAAATTAATGATATAATCAATGTAATAAAACCAGTGATTAAAGATACAGTCTTATTTATCAAAGGAGGTTATGATTTACAAAAATGTATTGAAATCCTTGAAGAATATATGAAAGCATCAGGAATGAAATCAGATCATAGAATAGAGGGAGAGTTACATCACTTTATCATCCAACATGAGTTGGGAAGTAACTGGTCAATATTTACAGAGCAGTTACTTCAAGAAATATTCAAGGAATTCCTACCAGAATCTAAAATGAAATGCCAGACAACTAAATCTACAGTCATTGCAACAATTGCACTAGGTGGAAATTTTAGTGAACATGTGTATTAAAAAAATAAAATTAGTTTTTGTTGAAAACTATATTCACATCAATTTTTCCATCATGAAAACTAGTATTGATTTCTTTGATTTTACTTTTGTACAAAAAGAGTCTCTTACCCTCTTCTGTGATGACCCCAGAAGTTCGAATCATCTTTGAATCATGTAGTAGTTGAATTCTTCTATACACAGTACTCAAAGGGATAGATTTTTCGCGAGATACTTCAATTGCAGATTTTGGTGAAGTCATTATTGCCTCTAAAATAAGGCGACAATACTTATCAGAAAGTACTTCAAGAAAAGATTCTTTACTTTCTAATTCTTCGATTTTTAATTGATTTAAGATTTGCATACTTTCTATAAGTGTTTTTTGGATATAACTAGATAGTACACACTTGTGTGCTATGCAAGACAAATAAAGAATATTATTAATTCAGGGTAATCCATATTTTTGAATAAGTTTTTGAAATATAAAACAACAATTAATTGGAGTTAAAGATTAGGGGATTGCTCTGCCTTTAATCCCTTGTATCTATTTCTTATAGTGACCTCTGTAACACCTGCAGCTTCTGCAAGATCCCGTTGTGTGATTGATACACCATTTTTTACACATGACAAATACAGAGCAGTTGCAGCTAACCCCATAGGATCTTTGCCAGCAGACTCTTTACGTTCCTGTGCATCTTTGAGTACCTTGACTGCATATCTTTTTGTTTTCTCAGAAATTTCAAGTTTGCTTGAAATTCTTGCAATACATTGAATTGAATCGACAACAGGCATCTTTAATTCTAATTCATGGTGTAATAATCGATAGCATCGTGCAATGTCTTTTCTTTTAACATTAGCAGCATCAGAAACGTCTTTTAGTGTTCTAGGAGTTTCTGTGTCTCGACATGCAGCGTATAGAGATGCAGCAATCATTGCAGAGATAGATCTTCCACGAACTAATTTTTTTTCCAATGCTTTTCTATAAATGTAAGCTGCTTTTTCCAACACATTTGCAGGAACCGATACTTTGTCTTTTAATTTATTCAAATCACTAAGTGCTTGTCTTAGATTTCTATCAACAGGTGCATGTACCTGACTTCTACTATCCCAAGTTCGCAGTCTCTCAATAGTACTTTTCATCGAAGTTGAAAGTGGTTTTCCTGAAGCATCTTTGTTTAGAGGATTAATTACAGTGGATAATCCCATATCATGTATCATCAGAGATGAAGGGGCACCAGTTCTTGCAGGATCTGCTCCGCCATCTTTTTGAAATGATCTCCATTCAGGTCCTGATTCTTGTGATTTTTCAGTAATTACATACCCACACTTTCCACAAAATTGTTCACCTGTTACTTCATCAACGAGAATAGAGTTTTTTCCACAACGCAGACAATTAGAGTTTTGGTTAAAAGAATCCATGTTAGTCTTCATCATAAATTATCCTGTTAATTGAAAATTCCAAAACGTTAGTCTGTTTTCTATATTTTGACATAGATAGAATCAGATTCTCATGTATATGAAGGATGAGTATTTCCAGCTATCAGAGTTTTTAATCAAACAATCTCTGTTTTATATAGAAATCATAGGTATTGTATTGTTTAGATGTATAATTCAAATGTATTCTAAAATCATTGTTTAAAACAAAAATCAGGATCAGTGCTGTAAAGTTATTTTTGTATGGATCTGGATGATCGATCATACTCTGCAAAAGAGGTAAAAGCCTTGCTGATTTTTACTAGTCGTATTTTTACAAAAAAGGATAAGAGGTTTTGTGCTTTATGCAATGACCTGGATCTCTCGTGAAGACATACCTCCATAACCAGGATCAATCTTTTGTTTTGGGTTTAATGTGGTGTCATGGTGACATGCTTTATTACAAACAGGACAGAATTTTCTATCAAGCACAATACATTGACAGATATGATTTTTCACGTATGCTTGTGCAGCTTGATTCCATTCACCAGTCCCATTACAATATACACACACGTTTGAACCAGAAGAACCAATACCCTTACAGAAATCACATGTATCTTCAGTCATATCTATGTATCTACCTAATTGATTAAATCAATATATTTGAAGATATAAACTCGAGCGAAAACCAAATAAACCTTTTAAAATATCCCCAAATTACCTATAATCATGAAGCAAAAAACTGCGTCTCGAAGTATCAAAATATTGGTTGCCAAGTTAGGTCTGGATGGTCATGATAGAGGAGCTCTTGTATTATGCAGGGCATTTAGAGATGCAGGGATGGAGGTAATCTATTCAGGACTTTTTGCCACACCAGATAGAATTGCACAGATAGCAGAAGATGAAGATGTTGATGCAGTTGCAATGAGTTTACTAAATGGAGCACATGGGACATTATTTCCAAGAGTTGTAAAGGCTCTAAAAAAGAAAGGTGTTAAAGATGTGCTTATTGTTGGAGGAGGTGTAATTCCTGAAATAGATCATAAGGATTTGATCAAAGCAGGAGTAGATCATGTGTTTGGACCGGGTACATCATTACCTACAATCATTGATCATATAACAACTGGTGTTTCTAAATTAAGAAAAATATAAGAAAAAAAATTATTCTGTGGAATCAGGCCACATCATTTTACGCATTTGTTTACCAACTTTTTCAATTTGATGAGCATCATATTCTTTCATGTATTTATCAAAGGCATCCTTACCGTTTTTCTGATATTCAGAAATCCACTCATTATTGAACGTGCCATCTTGAATCATGGTAAGAACTTTTTTCATGTTCTCTTTATTTGTAGAATCCATTACCATCGGTCCACGAGTTAATCCACCATATCGGGCAGTTTCACTTACACGTCTCCACATTCCATTAATTCCATATCTCTGAATCATATCTACAATGAGTTTGAGTTCATGTAAAACTTCAAAGTATGCAATCTCTGGTTGATATCCTGCTTCAACTAGAGTTTCAAATGCATTTGTAACCATAGATGCTGCACCACCACAAAGGTCAGCCTGCTCACCAAACCAATCAGTTTCTACTTCTTCTTTGAAAGCAGTTTTGATCAATCCAGCTCTAGCACTACCTATTGCTTTTGCAATTCCCAATGTTCGATCCCAAGCTTTTCCTGTAAAGTCTTGTTCCACTGCAACAATTGCAGGAGTGCCAAAATTATCAAGATATGTTTCTCGAACTTTGGAGCCAGGTCCTTTTGGTGCAATCATAATAAGATCAACATTGTTTGGGGCTTCAATCCATTTCCAATAGATTGCAGCTGCATGAGAAAATGACAATGCTTTTCCTTCAGAAAGATTGGGTCCGATTTCGTCTTTGTATACTTGACCTTGAATCATGTCTGGAATCAATATATGAACAATGTCTGCTTGTTTTGTAGCATCGGCTACAGACATTACTTTGTGACCGTCAGATTCTGCCTTTTTCCAGCTGTTACCGCCTTTCTTAAGACCAATTATAACATTAAGACCAGAGTCTTTCATGTTGTTAGCCTGTGCGTCACCTTGGATTCCATAACCGATTACAGCAATTGTTTGATTTTTTATTGAGTCAAGACTTATTTCGTTATCTTTCCACGTTTTTGCCATGACTTTAACACAAATACTGCAAATATTAACTAAAGCGAATCATATCAAAATTATAAGTCAGGGAGTTTTTAAGATAAAAAAACTATAAGGTTTGAAATTTGATCGGAAAAACAATATACCGAAGGTCATAGTTAAGAAGTAAGATTTAGTACTATGTTAGAATTATCTACTATACAACTGTTAGAATAAAGGGCATCTGAGGAAAAACAATCTAAGCGCGGGTACAGATTTTATTTTCAATTTTAAAATTGAAGAGAAACAGTCCGGTAATTATTACAAATAATCATTTCAAAGTTATTTTTTGAAATTCATGTTTATCTATGAGTTTTGATCTTATTTCTTAGATACATCCAAAGCAAAATGAGTGTGAAAATATACTTTGGATGTACAAAAAAACCCACGCATAATTCAAAAATATAATAGAAAAAAATTCTAAATAATTAGACAAATATACTTGTCAGATACATTACGAGCATACCTACTGCAATTCCTGAAACTATTGACGCACTTGAAAGACTATTCTCATTTTCTTCCCTAAGCCATTTCATTATGATGATGATGACTTGAAATATGGCACCAGCCCCAATAGATAAAAAGATAACTGCAGAGAATGGAGAATACATGAATCCTCCAAGCCATGCGCCAAAAATTGCAGGTGCACCAGCTATCATACCCATTGCAACAAGTTTTCCAATAACTGACTTTTTTTCTTTAGCTAGTGGTGATGCAATGGCAAGACCTTCAGTGGTGTTGTGCAATGCAAATCCTACAATAAGAAAAGTACTCAATGCTACTTGTCCAAGACCTATTGCAGCTCCAATTGCTAGGCCTTCCCCAAAATTATGCAATCCGATACCTATTGAAATCATAAGTGCAATGGCCACGGGTTTTGCATAGGGAGAATCTTTTACTCTTTGAATTAGTTTTTCACCAGAATAATACAATCCAAGAAAAGATAGTATTGTCACTGTTGCAACTAACAAAACGCCATTAAAACTAGCTGCAAGATTTTCTGCGGATGCATCTAGAGCCTCTTCTATTGAATCAATTCCCAAAAACAGCAAAAGACCTATTGTTAATGCCATAAAGAAATGATATTTGTTTTTACTTAATCTCCTGATAAATGGTAGCCACATCAGCCCAATCATTACAGGAATAATTCCAACATAAGTTCCAATTAATGCAAAAAACCCTATTAACTCTAAACTAAGTTGCAGTCTTGGGGCTGCAGCCTCTATTTCTTTTTCAAATCTAGTTCCATCCTCAATTGTAATTCCTATTGTGTATGGTTCTGCCTCGTTCCATGCAAATGGTATCCTTACTAACGCAGTCTCATATCTTTCCAAAAACCTGTCAGGTTCTACTGCTGCAGGCTGTATCCTGTCATTGATGTCAGCCATTACAACCTCTACTGGGATTGGACCCGTGTTTCTTACAGTTGCATGTACTTCAGAACCTACAAAATCAATCATCTCTATTGTTATCTCAGGTAATGGCACTCCAAGATCCAGAAGATCAGAACCAGGTCCAAAGATATAGGCCATCATTATAATTACAAATGCAAATGGAATCAGACCACTGACGATTGTTTTTGTCTTTGAAGGTTTCTTATCAAGTTCCATATTCGATTGTATCTCCTGTTGTTGGTGATGTTTCTTGCAGTGAATCAGAATCATCATCAGAAACTAGGAATATTCCAACCCAGCCTTTCTCAGAAAATTCCACCTTGTGTGCATGGAATAGATACTTTCCTGGATATTGATATTCAAACTCCATTATCCCACGTTCAGTTTGAGATAAGGTGATCATATCAGTGTAAAATGAAGGAACTAGATCAGTTCCTGTTGGATAATATTTGTACAGATTACCATGTAAGTGGAAGTTGTTTATAGGATCAAACTCCACCATGTTGACCACGTAAACACGAATCAGTTCATTTGTTTTAATCTGAATTGGATGATGTTGATAGTAAAACGGAATGGTGTTTGCAGCATAGAAATTATTTTCAGTATCAAAGTCAGTATCCAAACCATTTAGAACCATTACCATCTCATCAGCTAGTTCTCTACCCTCTTTTGGATCAACTATGAATACGCCGTACAATCCGTGCACAATGTGCTCTTCAAGCGGCATTACATGGCAGTGATACGGATGAACACCAGCTGGTCCTGCAATGAATTCATAAGTGAATTGTCCCCCTCCACCGCCAACTATCTCAAAGACGCCATCCATTTCAGCAGGATGTATTCCATGAAAGTGCATGGTGTGTTGTTTTGAGCCATTGTTTATGAAGTGTACACGGACTGTATCTCCTTCGGTTGCACGGATTGTAGGTCCTGGAACACTTCCATTAAACGTCCAAGCATTGTAAAAAACACCTGGAGATACCTCCATGATCTTGTCATCCTCTGCAACAATTGTGTATTCTCGTAGTGTTGTGCCGTCTGGTAATGTTGATGTTACACCATAATCAAAATCCCTTAGATATTCCATTGGATCAAACTCCATGGTAGATTCAACGTATAGCGGATCTATTATCTCGCCTGTAGTCTTTACAAATCCTCCTGAATGAGTAACAAAGACCTTTTCTTCTGATTGCGCTGTGATGACTTCGGGAAACACAAAGAAAATTGAAGATATTGCTGTAACTGCAATTAAAGAAAAGATCATAATTGATCGCGAATTAAAAGATGATTTCATACGGATATTTCCTTACTTTCTTTCATGAATATAAATTTAGCCTAGGCTAACTTTTTTAGCCTTACGCAAATTTATAGTAAAATGCACTAAAAGTAGTTTTTTATAAATTTAAAAACCAAATTTCCTAAATTCAGAGAGCAGATGAGGCTTTGATTTTAAAAACAATATGAATTTTCTGAGTTGTTTTGTTGTTTTTGGATTTAAGTGGTGTTCTATTCCTTCTACATCCTGATTTGCAGTGGAGTTGTCTATTCCTAGTATCTCAAAGAATTCCAATAGATCACTGTGCTTTTGCCTTATCTCACTTGCGATGCTTTCTCCCAGAGGAGTCAGCTTTAACCCCTGATATTTGGTATAATCGATGTACTTGTCTTCATCTAGTCTTCGTAACATCTTGGTAACACTGGGTGGACTAACGTTCATGTAGTTTGAGATATCCAATGGCGTTGCATATCCTTTGAGTTCTATGAGTTCAGAGATTACTTCCAAGTAATCCTCCATTCTGGTTGTGAATTTTGAACTTTTTTGTCCATGAACTCGTTTTATGGATTCTAGTCGTTCTCCTTCCTTGTGTGGTTTTTCAGTCAAGAAATCAATCAAGATTACTTGATTTGCTTAGATTTTTAATTTATCTATTTTACAATTAAAATTTAGTTTCCATGAAACTATAATTATTCATAATGAATTCAACGTGAGCATGAAAATTATTCTCTTGCAACTACCTCATATCCAGCCTTACCAAAGTTATGGGTTACCTGGATGTATGGACAATCGTCGTAATTTTGAGTAAATTCTGTCATTTTATTCTTGTGCTCTCTTTTTCAAGTTTTTTTGTGTGTTGTATCTTGTATTTTAGAATGTTCTGAGCTAACGGATTATTTGTAAGAACTTCTGACAAAGTAACTTGTTAATTTGTGGTGGTGCAATTATTAATTTGTGCATAACTGGTCTGAACTGAAATGCCCAAGATAATTGTAAGAACAAGAATGTAATTAAACTAGATAGAGAAGACGACGTTAAAATTAATGTCAATCCGAAAAATTATGTTTCTAGTGCAAATTATTAGAAAATGGTATATGAACTATTGAAATAATCTGTAAATCCAGAAATTATTACTTCAACTTTATTGTGATTTCTTCTCCATTTCCAATGGGTGTTGTTATAGTTCGAAGTTTTGGATTTTTCTTAAGATAATCTGAGAATTTTTTCATATCTTGTTTATATTTTTCAGGATATAACATATTGTCTGTAACAATCACTCCTCCAACAGATACCATCGGCAAGATCAAATCGAAATATTCGATGACATTTTCCTTGTCGGCATCAATTAGTACAAAATCAAAAAAATATTTGTATTCTTTTTGTAAACTTAATTCTCTTAGTATCTGTATTGCCAATCCTTCTTTGACAGTAATCATATCTGCAATTCCAGCTTTTTGAAAATTCTCCTTTGCTCTTTTTATCTTGTTTGGATTTTGTTCAATTGTAATGATTTGACCTGATTGCTCATAAATTGCCTCTGCGCACCATATGGTAGAATACCCTGTCGACATTCCAACTTCAAGCATATTTTTTACATTTTTTAGACGTAAAATCATGTTTAGTAACTCTCCAGTCTCTTTTGTAATTGCAAGCATTCTATCTTCAGGAGCAACATTAACTTTTCTTAATTTTTCTAGTGTTGATTGTTTTTCTAATTTTTCAAGTATATTTGAAATGGATTTTATCATGCAGTATTTGAGTATTTGAAAGAATTTAATCATTCTTCATATATTACAATGTTGACTTCATTCAAATTTGATTATTTCAGGAATAGATAACATCTTTTTACTTTATCTCCATTTGAAATCATAGAAATTACAAACCGTAACAATCAAAAAATTAATTATGCATGAAAATAAGATATTCTAAATGGGAAAAGGAGTCATAATAGGAATAATAATTGGGATTGCTATTACAGGATTAATTTTGACTTATACCAACACATTTGAAGTATTAAGACCTGAAGTTGAATCATCAGTTGACACTGCAAAGGATACAATATCAAAGATAGACGGGAAAGACGTAGTAAAAAAGGCCGAAGAGGCATCAAACAAAATTAAAGAAGTAGCAGACAAAATTAAGATAACAGATCCCTAAATCACAAGAATATATCTAAAACCTGTTACTCTGAGACCAAGATGTTTTCAGGCGAGTTCATCATGATATAGACATAGTTATCTAACGACTTTATGGTATAGGTTTTCATCTAGATATAAACATCAAAGAAAAAAATTATGATATCATAGTAGAAGTAGATGGTAAGACAATATTTTCATCGTACAGAGAGGATAAATCAGAAAACAAACTCGTATTCTTTTGACATGATTCCAAATGTCACAAAATCATAAAGCTATTATGGCGAGGTTACAAATAAGTCACTGTTTGAATTACTGAGAAAAAGCAATTCAAGACTATGATGAATTGATTATGTGGAATTAGACATCAATACAATGCGGCTATATTTAAAACAGATAAAAAATAATCCGAAATACATTCTAGAATAATACATAGATAAAATATCTAACAAATTTAAATCTCAATTATATTATCGCAAGAGCGACACTTTACAATGACTTTTTCACCAGGCAGTCTAATGAATCTCTTTGAGCCACATTTTGGGCAAATAGGGCAAGATCGTGCGGGTTTCATCAATGATCAGTTGGTTTTGTATCAGTTTGAGATATTACTGTTAATCTGTTTTTTGCATTAATTTTTGTAAGCAACTCATAAACTGCATTTGGAACAAGTTCTTTCCAATTATCATTCATTTTTATCATATTGCGAATTTTGGTTGCATTAAATTGTGGCCTATCCAAAAAGACAGGTTTGACTACATCGATACCAGAATCAGACAAGAGCATGGAAACATAATCATTCCCACTGTAAACTTTATCAAAATATGGTAGTGTGGATTTTAGATAAGATGCCCACGTTGCAATATTAAATTGATTTTCAAGAGATACAATAAATATATTATTCAAATCAAGTGAAGCATCTTTTAGAGAATTATGAATCATTTCTATTCTCTCACCTGCAGTAAAAGGATCTTTTTCAAGATAATTAAATTGGGAGCTAGTGATGGCGATTATGACTTCATCACACTCATTAAGAATTTGGGTTACCAAATTCAAATGACCCAAATGAAAAGGCTGAAATCGACCCATCATCAAACCACGCATGATTAGTAGGTAGTGTTGATTTTATTAAATCAGTCTATTTCGCAGTATCTACTCCGTATTTTTATATTTTAAACTGACTAAAACTGCATGTTAAAGATCTCAGCCTATGACGCATTTTATGGTGCAATCAGCAAACCCAATAACTGCAAAAGAGTATGCAAACAAGATAGAAACATGAGAAATAGATTATCAATGTAGAATTTTCCAGGAGTTTGAATTTCAATGTAAATACAGTTAATGGTAGATGTTAGTAATCATTGAACAATAAAAACGATAATCTGTTGAAATATCTTCAAACCAATAATTGTTTTGAATACTGACTATTTTGTATTGATCTTTTAGAAAATTTCTGTAGATTCGGGTGATGATTAGGTTTTGTTTTAGAGTTATGATGATACAGAATTTAATTCAAAAAAAAAGAAATATTGGTGATTTTAATGATGACAAATGAATTAGAAAGTAATTTAACAACATTTGATGATTCAAAACTATGACCGATAATAATAGCATGACATCTAGCACAGATTGTATAAATTGCACACATTCAAAAGAGGATCATCATTTGGTACTTGGTCGTTCTGGAGGAGGGGATTTTCTGCCAGGTACATCAATGCCAAGTGGAAAATTGGAATCAAGTATTACATGCACTAAATGCACCTGCAACAATTATGCTTCAGTTGAAGATTCCAAAGAGGAATGAATGACAAAGCAATCAAATGTTGGGTACAGAGATATCTATACCCTGCAATTTTTTCTGAAAGATTTGAAGAAGAAATAAAAGATATTCTCTCGTTTGAAGTTGCATATAAAATAAAATTTGATGCTATAATTTTATGATGGGTAGTATTTTGTATTCACATACAATATCATTAATCTAGTAGATCAAAATCATCTAAGATCTCTGTAAAGCAAGATGTATCTGTAGTAGTACTATTTTATGGCTCCAAATGAACCAAAGACAGAATTTTTGTGAAGTATTTCTATTTTTTTAAAACCAACATCCCTCATGACTTTTATTTGAAATGTCATTGATCTTGGGGTATCTTCCTTTTCCACATACTGGAGCACATCATTCTTGTAGGACACTCCACCAACTCTTTCTAGATAATCCCTATATCGGTCCATGCTCATCTTCTGGATACGCTCATCTTCATGAGATATGAGATCAGTATCCAAAAGGACCCCCTCCTATAACAAGTGACTTGTATATTTTCTCAAAGACACTTCTCCACTCGTCATATTCTCTGAGGTGATGAAGGACAACGGCAGCTATCACGATATCATATGTTCCACTCGTAATGTCTACACTTCTAATGTCGCCTTGAATGGTTCTCACCTCTCCACGAGTCAAGACACTGATTCTTTTTTTGGCCTGCTCTAGCATGGGAAGACTAAGATCCAAAAGTGTGCAATCAAGGTTTGGAATCTTTTGCAATGTCTTTATGGTGTAATTACCTGCACCACATCCAATATCTAGGATCTTTTTTGCGTCTCTGTTTACATAGAATGCAGATGATGCAATCAAATCCATCTGTAAAGACGAATCAATTACAGCCTTTTGACCTGTCTCTAGGTTGGAAAATCTCTGGACGTCGTTATCAAAACGTTTCCTTATTTCATCAGGAGTTGATTTTGCTGCCAACAATACCTTTTCAGGGATACAATTGTTATTAGTTATGCTCTAGCGTTCTCCTTGCAATCAATCCTATATTCTAGATTCAAATCAAAGATTAGGGTACGAAAAAGTCTGCCTATGAGTTGAACTGAGCACTTCTACCATCATGACGTATTATGTGGTCTATGCAATACACGAAGCTGTGGTAATTGCAAAAGTACACTGCTATTGAACCAAAGCTGCTACAAAGCGGCACCAGTTGGGGTGAGGTTAATGAATACAACAAACGAGGAGCAAATCCAGACATGAATGCTTTGAAAAACCATATAGCAAAACTCCTGTAATCGGATTGAATTGTGCTTGATTACAAATTATTTTGCGGTGTTACGCATTTTAATATCAGTCTTACTTGATTGACCCGCTTCCCATAATCCTGATGGTGGTGGATTCAGGTTTCAAAACCACAGCAATTTGACCCTTTTTGCATACGACAGGCTTTTCAAATGAAAGTTTCAGAGGAGAAATGGATGAAAATTTTGCAGCTTTGATTTGCAAACCAATGTTTACCAGGCATCCTTGATTTTCAGTAATATTATTTTTGTAGAAGGGGTTCTTTTGAAAATCAAGTTCAACTTCGGTCATAACATCAACTACTCCCTCTTTAGTAATTATATCTCCACGTCCAACTTCATCTGGTTTTGCACCTTTAACTGCAAGACCTACTCTTGCAGGGCATACAGATTCTCCAACAGGATCATCATGCATTTGAATGGATTTGACCAATACATCAATTCCTGCAGGATATAATTTCAGATTGTCATATTGTTTTATTTTTCCATTTGTAACCTTACCTAAGATCACAGTACCAACTCCTTTAACATCAAAACAATGATCAATTACCATTTCGGGAGGATCATTGTTTGTTAGGGGTTCAAGTTTATCCATCTCTTCTTTGATTTTATCAGGTTCAATTTTGAGATATTTTTCAACAACTGTTCCTTTTATCATCAAATCCAGTTTTGACTCATCAACATCAAATGTATGAGAGAGGAGCCCTTTTTCTTTTTTCAATGAATCAAGTGCAATGATTTGTTCACCAGTAAATTTATCTAATTTATCTACATAAAATATAACATATTCTGCCAAATTAATTGCCTGAAATAGTGGCTGAATTTTATCTGGGAATCCACTAGGAGTAACCCATGTTTTGATAATATCAGACTCTTTTCGGTCATAAAGTGAAAGATCAGTCACAGTTCCCTTTTTTCCAAATTCAGATGCAAGATCCTGTTTACCCAAAACAACAAAATTTACAGACTTCATATTTTTCAACACGACAAAGTTTTGTTTAGTATATATAAAATACGGGTCTTGATGAGCCTCTATGCACCGGTGTATGTTACAGGATTTTCAGTTGTAGGAACTTCTACGGCTTGAATGGATCCAGACACATCTATCTGTGCGTCAAGTGTTATGACTTGTATTATTTTTAGAATCTGTCCTGGACCAACCTTATGTGCAATATTTTTAAATTCGTATACGAGATTCATGTCTCCAGCAAACAACCTTTCAATCAGCCGACAGATGGGCTCATAATTTCATGCATAAGAGGTGGAAATTCTATTATTTACAAGATTCGCCATAGTATAGGTGCAATATTCTCAGAGTTTCAATACAAAATACTTAAGGGTAATTTTTTTGCCACCCTTGAAAAGTTATGGTTGACCAATTTTATTCCCCTAAGAAAAAAAATACACTAATGTTAAGTCACAGGTTCTCATTTTAGACAATTTTTAGCACGGAAAGATGAAAAAACAATAGATGGTTTGAATGCTAACAACAAGTGTTCAATACTGGGAGGGCTAAATCTAAAGGAATAGTAGTCAGTGGGTGTCATGACACAAATATTCCAAATGATCAATTCCTTCATTGAGAATCAATTTTACTCTTAATATGGATGATTTTATGTTTTTTCTATATGGATCTTAACAAAATTTTAGTCCCAATAGACGGTTCAAAAAAGTCCTTTGAAGCCCTAGATCGAGCAGTAATTCTTGCAGGATTTACACATGGTCACGTAACTGGTATTCATGTAATTCCTCATGTTGTTGATGGAGGACCAAGAACAAAGGCATTTGATAAACAATTAGTCGATGATGCAAAAATCGTTCTAAAAAAAGCAACAAAACGTGTAGGAAACAAGAATGTAAAATTTACAACGAAAATTCTAAGAGGTTCTCCAGGACATGTTACATTACATACTGCAAAAACAGGAAAGTTTGATCACATTGTAATGAGTACAACCGGTTCTGGATCTGCAACTGAAGATATGATAGGTAGTGTATCCAACCATATACTTCAAAAATCTAAAATCCCTGTATATCTGATCAAATAATTTGGAGAACTAGATTGTCTGATATAATGTCCATTTCACAAAAACCAATTACAATTGAAAAAACCTCTTCTCTAAGTCATGTAATTTCAGAATTATTGAAAAACAAAATCAGTAGATTGATTGTGACTGAAGATGGTACTTCTGTAGGGATAATTACAGAAAAAGACATCGGATTATTCTTACTTGAAGATGATTCAGACAAGTATCTGGATGAAATCCCTGCATCTCAAATTATGCACATGCTTACTTCTGTGGATGAATCCATGTCTGTTGAGAATTGTATAGAAATAATGCTTGAAAAACAAATTGGTTCTTTGGGAGTTACCTCAAATAGTAATGGGCTGATTGGAATCATTACCAAAACTGACATTGCTCAATATTATATCAAAAAATACTCTAAAACAAATACAGTTGGAGATGTTATGACGATATCTTACATCTCTATGAACCATGATGCAACTCTTAGACATGTAGTATCTGAACTAATTGATAAAAAAATATCTAGAATTTTTATAAAAAATGAAAATGGTGAACCTCAAGGAATCCTGACATTTCGTGATTTGTTTCATGTTGCATTAGAACAAGGCAATACTGATTCTGTTTTAGATAGTTCTGATCCTGCAATATCTGTAGTTTTTACAAGAAAAGGATTCCTTTCTGATTCAGGATTTGGAAACACTATACAAGCAAAAGACGTTATGACTAAAACTTTTGAATCTGTGGATTTTGACGAAGATCTTACCGTAGCTTGTGAAGAAATGATTCAAAATAAAATCAATGGTGTTGGGGTAAGAATAAATGGTAAATTAGGTGGCGTAGTTTCTAAAACTGACATTCTAAAAGCTATTTACATAAATAACAAACCAAAATAATTTTTCACATTTTAGCAGTCTTGAGTTTTAATTCAAGCATTAATTCCTGCGGGAGAGCAAAAATAATCTTAAACTTGTATATCTTATATTCAACACACGTGAATAACACTCATGAGTAAATCAAAGATTCCCGTTAGCGTATTTATGATAAAAAATATTGCAACTATATCTCCATTAAATACTGTTGAAGATGCTGCCAAGATTTTTTATGAAAAAAATATTACTTCTTTGATGGTCATGCAAAATAATGAACTAGTTGGATTAGTTACAGAAAAAGATCTTGTTACCAGTGTATTGGTTTTTGACAATAATAAAGACACACAAATAAAAGACATCATGACTTCCTCAATAGTGAGTGTGAATTCTGACATTTCAGTAATTAATGCTGCAAATCTTATGATCGAAAAAAACATTCACAAACTTCCCGTAATGGAAGATGGTAAATTGGTAGGATTGATTTCAGCTACAGATCTCATTGTTGTCTTTTCTATGAGTAATGAAGATGATCTTGTAAAAATTTTTGGCACTCAATTAGGTCTTTAGTTGTTTTTTTTTTTTGAATTCCATTATGTCTAGTATTCAGATTGTAACGAGAATATTATGTTGTTGTGGTGTACAGAAATTCCAATTAAACTAGTTCTAAAAATCTAATCTATGAAATTTTATACATATTGGCGTACATTTCTATCCCTAATTTGGTAAAACTCTATTTCTTACATTTGATTACCATAAAAGAAAATCATCATTGTTTTTTATAATGAATAGAATTCTTTTATGTTCATGGCAAAAATAAACAAAATACTTGTACCTTTAGATGGTTCCAGTAATTCTGTAAGAGGATTAGATAGAGCAATAGATATTGCTAAAGGAACTAATGCAGAAATAACAGGATTCTATGTATTTCACTTACCTCTTGTTGCGGGAATAAAATATACGCAGAAAATGAAAGACGATGCACAAAAAAAGGCTGTAAAAGCAATAGGTCCTGCTATGAAGAAAGTTCAAAAATCAGGTATCGAATTTAAGTATAAAACTGGAGGAGGACACATAGGTAAAGAAATATCTAAAATGGCACAAAAAGGGAAATTTGACATGGTTGTAATCGGTGCTAGAGGTATTGGTGGAGCCAAAGAAACATTTCTTGGTAGTACATCAAACTATGTCATGCATAAAATAAAAATTCCGGTTTTAGTCGTAAAATAAACAATATCAGTTATTGGTTGTATTCTGTCTGAAGAATATTTAAGATAAACGTGTACTCCGTGATTCCAAGCGAACAGGGTACAAGTCAGAATAGTTTTTCATTGTGATAAAACAGAGATAAAAAAATATGACAATTACGTACATTGTCATCATAAAAGAGATTGAAATCTTTGTTCATGTAGTAATGCTATGAAAAAGTATTATTTTTTCTTTATTGCATCTCTTATTGCTATATTGTCATTAGGATATTCTTTAATTCAAGATAACAACAATCAAAATGATTTTCAAGCGTATCAAAATACAGATAACGAGTTAGTTTCAGATGTTAAAAAAATTGAATCTGAAATAAATGAAAAAATTCTAAAAAAAATATCATAAATAATATTTTTTCACAACCTCAAGATTCGGGGATACTCGTATTAGATTATTTTAATGAATTAATTCAAAAAATTGCTGCAACCTCTTCAATCTACGATCTTGTCAGATTTTCGATAGGCATGGTAATCTATGCAATTTTTGTTTATCACTTTTACCGATTTTTATCAAGGCGGGACATCTTCTCCATTAATTTAGAAAAAAAAATTGCTACAGGCACACTAAAATCAACTGGTAAAAGAATCTCTGCTGCACCTAGAATTGCAGCTTTTATAGCAACAAATTTCTTTATTTTTCCATTTGTGATATTTCTCTGGTTTATCGGCTATTCGTTATTCATGTTTATGCTTGTACAAAATATGTCCACTGCAACAATTTTTCTTGTTTCAAGTGGATTGATTATTGCAATTAGAATGTCTGCGTATTATAGTGAAGACTTGTCAAAAGATATTGCAAAATTACTCCCATTTGCATTACTAGGAATATTGTTATTTAATCCTCAATTTTTCACATTGTCTGACATTTTATCTAGATTAGCTGAAATGCCTTCCTTTGTAATCGAAATAGCATCATTTATGATAGTAGTCATGATTGTAGAAATAGTTCTTAGCACGTTTTATCTCATTAGGATTAGATTTTTTCCTAAAAAAGATTAGATGAGTCTAGATGATCATAATGCTGCAGTACAACTAATTTTTCTACCAAATTTGAAGGACTATCCTCCTCTTCATCAGCATTTTATTTGATATTTGTGTTGTATGTTTTTAATGGGTGAAAATTGAAGTCAATAAGTTATGGTGATACAATCATTCAAATCCATTACTCCTCAGGTAACTTATCTAATTAAAAAAAAATTATGGGCACAGGTTCTTGTTGGATTATTTTTAGGGTTATTGTTGGGAGTTTTTCTAGGGCCTGAAACAGGAATTGTGGAGAAAGATACTAGTGGAATCATCACTACTTGGCTTTCCATTCCTGCTCATTTGTTTCTCAAAATTATCCAGATGATAATAATCCCTCTAATTTTTGCTTCAATAATTAGAGGTCTTTTGTCATCTGGCAGTGTAGAGCAACTTCGAACCATGGGAATATCTGTTGCGATATATTTTATTGTAACTACAGTTATTGCATTAGGCATAGGTGTTTTTGTAGCCACCACCATAATGCCCGGAAATTTTGTAGATAGTGAATCAATACTAGCAAGCCTGGAAATTGATGGGACAGAGCAACTTGTAGAAAATGTAGAATTTAATTTTCTTGACATTCCAGAACATATCATCGGAATTATTCCAAGTAATCCTTTGACGTCTTTTATGTCTGGAGAAATGCTAAGCATAATTATTTTTGCGTTATTTGTTGCAGTCGCATTGATCTCATTACCTGAAAAAAAATCTGAGCCAATAACTGATCTGTTGGAATCAGTACAAGAAATTACCATGAAGGTAGTTTCATGGGCCATGCGATTGGCACCTTTTGCAGCATTTGGTTTGATGGCAGATATTGTATCTAAAGTAGGCCTTGATGCCCTTGTGGGCCTTGGTGCATATATGGGAACAGTGGTTATTGGTCTTTTCATAATGATGTTAGTTTACATCATAATTATCAAAGTATTTGCTAACAGACCAATAATATCTACATTAAAAATGATGAAAGATCCACTGCTTCTTGCATTTTCGACTTCAAGTTCGGCTGCTGTAATGCCTGTTTCCATAAAAACTGCCGAAGAAAAAATGAAAGTAAAGCCCGCAGTTTCCCAATTTGTCATCCCCCTTGGTGCGACAATCAACATGAACGGTACTGCACTATACCAAATAGTGGCAGTGTTTTTTCTTGCCCAGCTTTTCAGTATCGAATTGGGGACAACGACAATTATTCTAATTGCAGTTACTGCGCTTATGGCATCCATTGGTGCACCATCTGCTCCAGGTGCAGGTATAGTAATTTTATCGTCTATTCTCTTAGCTGCAGGTGTACCCGTTATTGGAATAGTTCTTTTATTAGGAGTAGATAGAATCTTAGACATGACAAGAACAATGGTAAATGTGGGAGGGGATCTTACTGCATGTTTGTTATTTGATAAGAGAATCAAACCGGACAAAAAAGATACTGATGAAACATAGTACTAACCTTAGACTTGTGTTTGACTATGTTTGAGTGATTTTAAGAGATAATCATTATTTTTGGAATTTTTACTCATTACTATCTGCACCATAATCACATACGTTGCCACTTCTGAAAAGCATGCTTAGTTTAAAATCTTCTTTTGCTCCAAACACAACAAGCATATCTTCATTTCTGTTTTTTTGAGATTATTTTCTTTTGATAAAAAAATAAATTACAATATCAAATTTGGAGTTCAAATAACGCCTTTAATACAAATCAACCATACTTAGATCATGGTAAAAATTCCCGATAAAATCAAAGAGTTCATCGAGAATCAAGGAATTTTTGCTGTAGGAACTGTGAGCGGAAACAAATTTCCCAATGTATCTCCAAGAATTTTCTTTACAGTTGACGAGGATGCAATTTACTGGCTTGATTTTTTCAAACATAAATCATACAGAAATTTTCAGATAAATCCGTGGGTAACGGTTTCTGTCTTTAACAAGGACGAATTGGAAGGGTATCAGTTCAGAGGAGTTGTAAGATTTATCACTGATGAGCCCATAAAATCAGAAATTAAAGAGTCTATAATCAAAAAAACATTGAAATCAAATCCATCTCCTAAAGTCAAATTACTGTCAGAGAAAGAAGCTAACGTAGTTGAATTTGAAGTAAAAGTCTGCTATTCACTAAACCCTGAAAAACATTCAGATCTATCTATTAGTTCAGACATAAATCCCTCCCAATTATTCTAATGACCATCCATGTGGAAGTGTGAATGTTTAAAAAATCATGATATTATTTTTAAAAAATACCTTATCATTAATGTCGTAATAATTTGAAGTTAAATATTGCATATATCTAGGATCAAGCGAGTCAACTAAGTGCAATAACAATAATTGTATCATCTTTTTCTACCACCCTGTTTATCGGTAATTCTTATGGACAGATAGAAAATTTGGAAACAGAACTTGAGTGAGACGATTTATTACAAAATATTAATTTCATGGGAGAGTTTTGTCATAAGTGTAAAAAAGAAATGAAATATCCAGAATTTGCTCATGGTTCTGATGAATGTTTCTTTGATGAAATTAAAACTGAAAAAACAATTGATGATATGTCATTTAGAGATAATGAGGAGGTGATTCTAATCCTTGAGTTTAATTATTTTATTTTTATATGTCTAAAAATGATTCTACACTTTATTTCAAATTAAACAATCCCACCTAAAAGATCAACTCGGTAATAATCCCAATGTTCAGGATCAAGCATTGCAACAAACTCTACGTTTTCAGAACCCATTCTTTTCTGAATCAGATCGCGAAGAGCAAAGCTTGTCAAGTATCTATATCTTTTTGAGTTTGCCAAAAGAGAGAATACTTTTCTAAGTCTGGTACCACCTCCAAGTCCCCAGTACCCAACCCTCATTGCAATTGGTTCTAAAAATATTGTATTTTTCTTTCCATAGTTCTCATCTTTTATTCCAGCATAAAGCTGATAGTCCTCAAGAGGTCCTCCTTTTGCATATCCTATTATGGTATTGCTGTCATCATTTAGCCTGAGAGTAGTCAGGATAGTATTTGGATTCAGAATGGATTTTGCAAAACTTGACTTTTGTAGTTGTAATGGCTGTGGCAGCTCATTGTAAATTTCTGTTAGTGAAGTTATGAATTCGTCTGAATTTCTTTCTTCTAGTGATTCTGCCCTTGTCTGAAATTTCTGGTTCTCATATTCAAATTTTGATTCGATTCGAATTTCATCTTGACGGAGTTTCATAAAGGACAAAACAGTATCCATAAAGTTTTTTCTTGTCTTCTCTGGTAATGCATGAAGAACACGTCTGCACATTTTGGATTCGTTGTTCAGCAAAGTCTCAAAAAAGTTTACAGACATTCTTGCGATTGTGGATTGATGCCATGCAAATGCATGTGCATTCTTTTTTGCTTTCTCCATTGCATTTGAAAAGTCTCCCATTGCATAACCTCCAATTCTGTCAGCAACGGAGAGAAACCATCCCAACTCTTCGTAATGTGATTGTTTCTCAGGATCGTCTTTTGTAATTTTGGATCGTTGAAAGCACTCTTTCATCAGCATCTCGGGCTTTTCCTTGAACTCTCCTGCCCATGGATAAGATGTTCTCAAAATTAATGCCTTTATGATCTCGATATCAAGTTCTGCTTCATTAATCAGTTTTTTTAATTCTATGTCCATGGAGATAAATTGTATCACGCTTTCCTCATGGGGTCTGTCAACTGATTTTTGCGGATCAAAGTCATGAAATAGTGCTGCGGTGTAAAGATACTCTATATCTTTCTGATCTAGTTTTTGCAATTTTTTTTCCCATAATGCCGCAAGCAATGTTATGTATGTGACCTCTAATTCATGGTCTATGTTGTGAAAACCATAGTAATCTCGTCCAATCCCCTGAGATTCAAAAATTTGAATTGTATAGTTTAACATTTTGTGAAAACATTCAATTTTTTCAGTTCCAGATGAATTTAACAATTCTTGAATTTTATTTTTAAGAGGATGTTTATTGTTAAAATTTTGCACGACTTTTACTTGTAATTTAATTTTTTAAAAGATGCGTCAATGTTAAATAGTGATTTTGTACATCCTTCAGATATATTAATCACATAATTGAACCATAAGCCTTGACCAAATCTAGTTCAACTATTTCTAATAGCCCGCTAAGTGAGCTTTTACAAACCTCATTAACATCCATTCCTTGTGTAAATATTAGAAAAAATGCTAAAATCAAAGTTGCAGCTGGAATGTTAGTTCAGTATTTAGAGACATTTACAGATTCAATAGTGGTTCGTGATAATACTAAACCAATAGGAATTATTGGTGGAAAAGAAATAATTCGAGGAGTATACAAAAATCCCTCCTCTGATTTTTTTGAGATGAAACAGGTAGACGATGTTACCGATCATAGACTTAATGTGGTTACAGCAGATACGACAGTCAATAAATTAATTTCACTTTGGAAGGAAGTAGGTAGAGCAATTGCCTTTATCGATATGGGACATGAAGATTATGCAGCAATTTCTGTAAAAAAAATGTTAGAAATAGGAATTAACAGTAATTCTGAATTTCACATATCTGAGATTCCCAAAAAGAAAGCAATTACATTTGATAAAGATGCCACCTTAGGTAATGTTATGAAACTAATGTTAGAAAACAAAAATAGAAAAATATTGTTTGAAGACACAAATCAATTCATCAATGACAGACTCATTATTGAAACTATAGAAAAATTTGACTATCTTGTTGGTACTGACAATTTTTTAGACATTCCTGCAAATGTCGTACCTCTTGATGAGGCCAAAGTGGTTTCTGAAGATTTGAGTCTTTCTGAGATTTCAAAAATAATGTATGACATGTCGCAACCATTAGTGATATATGAAGGACAACCAATTACTCCATGGGACATTTGTCTTTCTTTAGATAAGAATTGAGTATTGATAACTAGAAAAATCTAATTTTGTCTTTTGACCTCAAAAACTTCATAGCCATATTTTTGTTTAATTTCAATAGAACAAAATTGAATAAACTCATAATCTGAAAAATCTTTTAAAATTTCATACAAATTAATTCCAACAACTAGACTATTTTTTGGACAAAGCCCATTAATTTTAAAGCATCGGTTAACCGTGTTTCCAAAAACATCAACTATGTTGGATGTAGTACTTTGTGCTACTTTGACAGAACCATAAGTCATACTTATCTTGTAATCCAATTCTGGCAAGTTTTTTTCTTTGAGCTGTTTTGCTAGTTCATCATGAGAATCAATCATTGATAAACCACATTCTAAAATATTTTTCATCATTATAGAATCATTAGGATCAATGTTTGAAAATCTAAACATAAGAGCATCTCCTATGTTTTTTATCACCTCACCATCATACTTGCGAACAATTTTTGCCATAAAATTCAAAAAAACTTCATATAATTGCGTAAGAGCATCCTCAGACAATCCAGCTGAGAGTTTTGTAGAGTTTGTCATGTCGATTACCCCTATGCAATCATTTTGAATATGTTGAGAAAATTTCAATAAAGTATCTTCTGTGGTAGAATTGTCTGCTATACATCCCAAATGCAATAATCGAATTAGTTTATCATGAATTTGTGAGGAATTAAATTCATTTTTGTTTTTTAATTCAAGAAGATAACTGATTATTCTAGGGTCATCAATAATAAAATCATCAAGTTGTATTATGCCCGACTGTATCTTAATAGAATTTGTATGCTCATCTTCCATGTATTTTTCATAAACTAGTGAGATTTATCTATGATCAGAATCATCTTTAAAAAATAAATTTATTCTATTCCTTTCCCAATTTATTATTTTTTTATCTTCCAGATATTGCAGGCAAGTACAATTTAGAAATGAAGATATGCCACCTGACGGCATGTGATCACATATTTGACACAAAGACTGCCAGCTATGATTTCGGTGTAATTGATCTTAATACATCTGAGGATGCAATCAAACTAAAAGTAGGAAGAACAGAGATTACAAAGATCTTTGGCAATGTATCAGAGTATTTTATATTAAAACGATTTCCAATTTACACCACAATGATTCTACCTGATGGCTCTGAGAAGAATCTAAAAACCAGCCAAGAAACCCAATCCAATTAATCTATTTGAATAATTTTTTGGATATCGTCCAATCTTTTTGAATTCAAAGTATATTGCATTCCATATGATGTAGATAGATGAAACACAGATAGCCTCAAAAAAGAAGATAGTAATAAAACCAAAGGCAGCGAGGAGTGGGAAGAAGAAATGAAATCTAGTCCTTTTAATTTATCAGATGCAATAAGTGCAGAAACGAATCTACAAAGATAAAATAGAATTTTTAATATATTCAATAATTCAATATAACATATGCAAAGGGATTCCATCATCTTAAAAGAAATAGACAAGATTGTAAGGCTTTGGCAAAAATTTTCAGAATGACGAGCCGTTCCCAAAAAATGAGAATGATAAATACGCATTAAATTCACTTTCACGTAATAGTATCATGAACAAAAAATCAATAATTGGAATTGTTGTTGGTCTTATGATAGCAACTTCTACTGTTTATTTTGTAGAGACATCAGAAGAGCTATTTGAAGAGCAAGACATGATAAAAGGTCCATTCTTCTTGATTGTAGCAATTGCTTACATTCCAGTTGCAGTATGGATGTTAAAGAAACCAAATAGCTCAATACCATATGCCGTAACAATAGCAGGAATAATTGGAGTAATTGCATTGTATGCAGTTACAAGAACTGACATGGCAGCAGCACTTGGAATGAGTGCAGGAGGAATAGGTCACTTGGGAATCGTATCCAAAGTACTCCAAGTAGGTGTAGTGATCGGTTCTGTACTGGCATGGACACAAGCCAGAAAAGAACCATTACTGCAATATGAAAGCACAAGGGTGAGAAAGCAATGAAAGTACTCACACTTGGCTTATTTTTGCTTCTGACACTTTCAGTAGTTACTACCGTTCCTACAGTGTTTGCAGATGACGATGAAGGTGACGAGTATGATGAAGATAACCAGAAAGGATTTGGAGATACTGAAAGACAGCAAGAAAGAGAACAGGAAAGGGAAAGAGAAGATGATGATGAAGGTGAAGGACTTGCACTAAGAGGCGGAATACCTGATGCAATCCTTTATGGAACCATTATGGTGATTATCGGCTCTGTTGCATATACAGGATACAAAATCTACAAGGCAAAAAAACCCAAACTAGAATCGAAGTGATCCGATGAGTCTCAAAACCCTCCCTGTTATTTTTCTATTATTTTTGATACCCATACAGGTATTTGTAGATGATGACGCTGACGAAGCAGTAGAAAGCCTCGGATGGGTGGCAATTGGTGCAGGAATCATTGCAAATCTACCTTTTATCGTGTTTAATAAATGGAGAAGATACGCTGTACATGCAGGTGGGCAGTCATTAGTAATGGCAAGACAGGCAGTTCAATTCTACAAACCTGTTCTGAACTTTCACATAATTCTCAACTCTATTGGTTATTTTGCTGGCATGACACACGGATTGCTTTTAGTAAATGATCTTGATTCCATCTCACTATCACTTGCCATAACCATGACTGGGTTAATGATAAGCTGGATTTTACTTAGATACACATCATCAAGACACACCAAGATTTTCACTCGATTGCTGCACGGACAGTTTGGTTTACTGTTGTTATTGATAGCATTAATTACACTTCATGTTTTAACCGGAGATGATTGAATGTATATTCACGTGGAACATAAAAAAAATCATAATTAAATAATAATTATAAAAAATATTTCAGAGATTATTTCATCAGATCAGCAATCTAATGAATTTTAAACAAGATTTAGAGTCAAAAAACGAATTACAAGATAAATTGAACCTGCAGATGAAAAAAGTATTCATTAATCAAAAAATGATCAACTCACCCTAATTAAAATACAAATCCTAGAAACTGTTTATCAATTATGTTTTAGAACATTTTTCACACAGTACAGGTTTGTCTGTAGTATAAACTAGTTTTGCATCTTTCTCTGTAATTCCACACTTGAAACATTCTGCGACTCTTACCATTAGTATTTTCTTGGTTTTTCCATTATTTCTCTTTTTCCAAATTTCGGATTGTTTCTCCCAAAGATATAATTTTTTGCCAAGATTAAACTCTGTAAAAAAAAGAAAAACCAAATCTGGTTCTATCTGGCCCTTAACGCATTTAGAATTACTGCCACATCCAATACCTCTTGGAGTAATGCACCATATTCAGGTTCAATATATCCCATCGCTGCAAAACCCATAAGTACAAAGCTTGCACCCAATCCGATAAATATCCCCTGCTTGGCTATCCTGACTGTCCTCTGGCTGATTTCAACTGCCGTAACCACTTTTGTGACATCATCTACCATCAATACGATGTCAGACGTTTCAGCAGAAATGGCCGTACCTTTTGACCCCATTGCAATACCTGTTGTCGCAGTTGCCAGTGCAGGAGCATCATTGATTCCATCACCCACCATAATCACATTGCCAAACTGCTCTTTGTTTTTTTTGACGATAGATACCTTTTGCTCAGGCAAGAGATTTGCATGTACTGCAGAGATGCCTGCTTTTCGTGTAATGTTTTCTGCATTATCTGAATTGTCTCCAGTCAGTATCGCAGTATGTTTTATTCCAAGGTTTTTCAATTTGTCAATCATCAAACTGACACCTGGTCTTATCACATCACCGAAAATGAGCATTCCAGAAAGGGTTCCATTAATGGTTACAAATGCCAGCATTTTTCCATCTGAATCGATCTGATTTTTGGCATCTTGGATATTCTGTTTTAGTTTCACATCTGTTTTTGCAAAAATGCCTTCAGAGCCAATCACCACATGCTGTCCATTCACATCTCCCTCTACTCCGGCTCCGGGTGTCTCATGAAAGTTTTCAGGAGTTGGAATCTTGTCAAATTTGTTCTCAGCCAAGAACAATATAGACCTGGCAGCCGGATGCGATGACATCTGCTCTACTGCTGCAACCTTGAGCAGAAGAGAATCAAACGATACGTCATCCCCTACAGGTCTTAACTCTTCAAGTTTTGGAGAACCAAACGTGATAGTCCCTGTCTTGTCAAACAGCATGGCTTTGGCCTTTCCCAGATTCTCTATTGCAGAGCCTGTCTTGATCACAATGTTATGTTTGGCTGCTCTGTTGATTCCGCTGATTATTGCAGCAGGTGTTGCAAAAATCAGTGGGCATGGGGTTGCAACTACCAATACTGCAAGAATTGTAGTTGTGCTCTGTGTAATGACCCAACCTGCCAGGCTTACTGCAATGACAATGGGTGTAAACCACACAGCATACCTGTCAGCCAATCTTTGAAGTGGTGCCTTTTCTTGCTGAGCCTTTCTTACAATCTGAACTATTTTTGCGTACTGGCTCTCACCACTTGTTTTTTGCGCTTCCATATCAAACGGATTTCCGATATTTACAGTGCCGCTAAATACGGCATCGCCAATATTTTTTATCTTTGTGATTGGTTCCCCAGTCAATGCCGACTCATCTACTTGAACCTGGTCATCTCTTGTCATGCCATCGACTGGTACAAGGTCACCGGCTCTAACTACAAGTACATCACCTGGTCTGACGTCAGCTACGTCTATCTCATCTAGTGCGCCATCGTTTTTTCTGATTGCAAATCGTGGAGCCCTTTTTGACAGCTCTTCCAACGAGTCCTGTGCGTGTCGGAATGCATAATCTTCCAGTGCCTTTCCGCCTGACTGCATAAGGACAATTATGACTCCAGGAAATGGATCATTTGTAATGACAGATACTATAATTGCAAGCATTGCGATAATGTCTGCTGCAAATTTTCGGTGAAGAATTCCCTTAATGGTGTTCCACACTATGGGTGCGCCACCTGTAATCAAGATAACAAGCCAGATAGAATGCCCCAGATCGGGATTTTCAAGCAGCCAGTGGAAGATTCCTCCAATAAACAGTCCTAAAATTGCAATAAATGTAACAGGATAATGCCTGATAAATGAGAAAACTGCCTTGATGTCTATTTTTTGCATACCTGAACACTGCATACAATTAGTTTCCTATGTATATTTTCTAGATTTGAAAATGCATGTTTTGATACTCATTAATACTACCAATCAACAAAAACCACATACAAAAGACAAATACTCAAAAAAGCATTACTGAAAAAAATACATGATATTACGATTAACCTATAGCCTCAAAGATTATTTATCAAAGTCAGATTTGTTGAACTTTAACATGTGATCTTTTATCGTTATTTTAGATCCTTTTTTCATATAGTATGGCACCTTTTTGTCTGAAAACAATCTGACGTTTACTTTTGCATTATCTTCTATGGCTTGATAAACATCCACGTCAGAATCCTTCTCGCTGATTTGTTTCCATGTGTCTTCTAATTCACAGTAAACAAAATTGATGTATGTGTTAGTTGGATTAGCCATAATCACCTGAATTTTACACTTGTTTTTTAATGTTAAGCAAAATATCTTTTTTGATATTAATGGTTGTAATCATATTGAAACAACACTTTACAGAAAATCTACTTTGAACATCCCAAGTCATAATGATTGCGAGCAAAATTCGAGTGTTGATTTTCTTTTAGAAAGTCAAATTTAATTCGCTTCAAGTGAATCAAAGGCTCTGTGCCAACAGTTGAGGGCTAACAATTAATTTCCCTTGAGGGAAATCTAGAACCGTCCGTTAGGACATGAGGACTTTGAAGAATTATCTCAGGAATTACACATCAAACAATCTAATCATCATCTAGATTCCAAAAATCTTCTGGACTGAATGATTTTTTTGTTTTTATCACATTTGCTTCATCATATTATGTAATCGTATTATTGAGCGGTCTAAGGTTGTATTGCACATCATCTTTACTGTTAAAGAAAATTATAATTTATCATGGAAAATGTTTTATTCGTTTGATGTAACTATAGGATATTGATTGTAGATGTCTGAAATGTTTCCATATTATTTGAGTGTTCTGTTTTATTAATACAATTTTCATTTCTTGTATAATACTCAGATAAATTATTGTTAAGATAATCTTCTGCTAGTTTGTGGACAAGTGTCCCAATGTATGTTGCACGTTTTGTTATTATACCTGCTTGTGCTTCTCCTATTCTTTATCTCCATTCTTGTAAGCCTTTTTTCTTTTCTTCGGGTATTGTAGCTGACAACATTGCAGTTACAGATGGATAGATGTATCCATTTGGTGTAGAATAGAAATGCTTACCATCTTTTTCTATCAGTATGGCTTTCTTTGATTGTGGAATTCTATTACCAATCCAGGTGAATCTCTTTTGGGATGTCATGATGTGACCCCTATGTTTCGATTCGAATGCAGTCGAAACCATCGAAACCCAAAAAAGTTATCATATTTTGCTTGGATTACACCAAAGGAGTTCATTTTACCCTCCTTTTTTGGTACCAGTTTCGATTAATTCTGGAATATCTCTTTCTATTTTCTCTCTGAATTCTTGAAACGTTATGTGTGGATTATCATTATCATAAATTCTAGTTATTTTTCCAAATTCTATCGAAGCTTGTCCAAGCCTTGCCAGGCACGTCCATATATAAACAAAATTAGTTCTAGCATGGATACTTCGATAGATCCTCGATCTCTACAGAGTCATCTAAAATATGCAGATGGTATAGTATAGATTTTCCATGTGAAAGATCAGACATCCTAAATATCACAATAAATTACTAATTTAACTCCATATTAAAGATTGACTAATTAATCATACCACACACAGAATAATTGTAATTCTACGAAAATGAGTTTAAAACTGTAATATAACTTGCGAATCGATGATTTTCAGGTTTTACTAGCTTTTGATGATATTTTGAAACAGGTTTCCCAATTGCCCCATTAAGACCAAGAGGTCCTTTTACATATTTTTTATCGTCAGCCCAAGCCAGTACCTCATCAGTTGGCGCATAATAGTTTACAATTTTTTTTTCAATAATATTTTGAATTATTTTCCCATATTTTTTTGAGGATGGAACATCTCCAGTAATTGACGCGCCAAAAAGATATGCACTATCAATAATGCCATAATTTTGTTTCTTTTTTGCAAGATATTCAAGAGTGCTCAAAATCACCTGAGATCCTAAAGAATGACCCATCAGTTTAATCTTGGTTTTGGGACTGGTTGATTTGAAATCCTCTATAAATTTTCCAAGATTTCGCCCATTTTTCTTTGCAATAACTTGGCCTGCTGCAAGTGACCGTTTTGCATATTTGATCAAATGTGCACCAGTAGTGTTTGAATCATAACTAAATCCAATTACAGGATAAACATATTCTAATTTACGGAGTCGATTTTTTGCAAGCAAAACTTTGGCTATAGCTCCAGCATTATTGTTTCTTAATCCATGTATCATTATAGTGAATTCTCTTGATCCTAACAAATTTTTAAAATCTTTTTTAGGGTATAGATAATATGGATTAGTCTTTATCGTCTTTCCAGTAGTTAGATCATAATATCCCCTAGTAGAAATTCGTGGAACAGGTTTCATAATTATTTAGAGGGTCCAAGATTCTTTTTGTGATTTTCTATATCAGATGTTTCAACTTTTGTAAACAGAGGCGAAGAATTACCTAAAACATGGCCAGGTAGAATATTCAATTCAGAAATATCATTCCAAGAAAAATCTGTGACATTTCCATCCAAGCCAAGCTGAGTCCAGATTTTTTGAGATGATTCAGGCAAGAATGGAAATATAGCAATAGCCATGCTCTTTGCAGCATTAACTGAAAGAAATACACAGTTTTTGGTCCCAGGACCCAATTTCCAAGGTTCTTTGTGCTGAAAATATTGATTAAAAAATGATGAAAAATCCATAATTTTTTTCAAAGCTCGGTCAAGATGATTACTTTCTAAAAGAGAGCCGACTTCACTTGAGAAATTTTTAATTTTTTCCTCTGCCTCTGAATCTTTCTCATCAAAGGATTCGATTTCTGGAACTTTCCCATCAAAGGATTTGTTAGTAAACCCAAGAGCTCTATTAACAAAGTTTCCAAGATTTCCAATCAATTCAGAATTAATTCTTGTAGTAAAATCATCCCAATCAAAATTCAAATCATCTTGAGAATACGGATTGATTGATACAAGATAAAATCTAAGATAGTCTGCAGGATAGTATTCTAAGAATTGTTTTAACCCAATGTACCAATTTCGACTTTTTGAGATTTTCTTTCCTTGTAGTGTTAGATGACCTCGCGTTGGAATATAGTCAGGTAACTTGTATTCACTGTTAATACCTAATCGCATCGCAGGCAAGAAAAGATAATGGTGATATACAATGTCTTTTCCAATAAAGTGATAAATGTCAGCAGAGTTCCAAAACTCTTTACCATCAACTCCCTTATCGCCAAGAAATTTTAAAGCAGTTGAAATGTATGCCAGATGGTTATCAAACCAACCATAGAATACTTTGTCATTTGCATCAGCAAGGGGAACAGGAACACCCCAAGAAATATCACGTGTTATGTCCCAATCAATCAAACCAGATTTAATCCAATTCTGAACATATTTCTTTACATCTTTTTGAAGATGTTCATTTTCATCTAACCATTTTGATAACGAATCTCTAAAATTTGTTAGTCTAAAAAAGTAATGTGTAGTTTTTTCTTTAGTTGGAGGCTGGTCACAAAGGGCACATTTAGGATCAGTTATCTCGTCAGGAACACGTCCGCAACTTTCACATAAATCAGAGTATTGATCTTCTGCCTTACAGTAAGGACAGACACCTTTAACATATCGATCAGGTAAAAATTTCTTATCCACATTACAATAAAATTGAATAATTTCTTTCTCATAGATATGTCCTGAATCATTTAGTTTTTTGAATACATCTTGGACAAAGGCAATATTTTCAGAAGAGCTAGTTTTGTAAAAATAATCAAAATGGATATTGAATGCAGAAAAATCTTCATAGTCACGTTTATTCCAATAAGCCACATATTCAGCAGGAGTTTTTCCTTCTTTTTCAGATTGAATCAGAATCGGCGTACCAAAGTCATCAGATGCACAAACGTAGTAAGCCTCAACACCATTTAGTTTTAAAAACCTGGTAGTTACATCGGCAGGAAGATAAGTTGATGCAACATGTCCTAAATGAATTTCGCCATTTGCATAAGGTAATGCACTTGTGATAATAGCTTTTTTGTTCATTAGATATTACCAATTACACGATGTTAAGGTTAAGAAGTTTACCAGCTATTGGCATATTTTACTTGTTCAGAATTGAGTTTGTCTATTTTGACATTCATTGCCTTTAGTGCATCAACTGCCACTTGTTTATCTATTTCTTCAGGTACATTGATAATTTTGTTTTCCATGTTCTTGTGATTTTTAAGGATATACAAAACAGAAAGAATTTGATTTGAAAAAGATTGTGCCATTACTTCCGGTGGATGTCCTTCAGCTGCAACCAAGTTTGCAAGTCTACCCTGTCCAATCAGATAGACTACTTTCCCATTCTTCAAGACACATTCATCAAGATTTGGCCTTACTTCTTTAACAGATTTTGATGACTTGAGCAAAAACTTACTATCAATCTCTACATCAAAATGACCTACATTACCCATGATTGCACCATTTTTCATTTGTAAGATGTGTTCTTTTCTAATAACACTAGTCATTCCAGTACATGTTACAAACATGTCACCAATCTTGGCAGCTTGGGACATTTGCATTACTTCAAATCCATCCATATGAGCTTCAAGTGCTTTTATTGGATCAATCTCAGTAACAATAACTTTAGACCCCATCCCATGGAATCTAGATGCAACACCACGTCCAACCCAACCATATCCAACCACCACAACACGTTTTGATGCCATAAGAAGGTTCATTCCACGAAGATAACCATCAATGGTACTTTGTCCAGTCCCATATCTATTATCAAACATGTGTTTTGTGTATGCTTCATTAACTAAGATTACAGGATAGCGAAGTTTACCTTGATTTTCTACAGCTCTAATTCTAGTTACACCTGCAGTTGTTTCCTCAGTTGCACCTAAAATATTCATAGTGTTAAATCTCTTATCAAAGTGAGCCTTGATATTCATATCAGCCCCATCATCAGTTAAGATAGTTGGCTTATGTTGTAGTACCTGATCAATACACCAATCATATTCTTTGACGGATTGACCATGCCAAGCATATACATGGATTCCCTGTGATGCCAAAAATGCAGCAATATTATCCTGAGTAGTCAATGGGTTTCCACCACAGCATGCAACAGTTGCCCCTAATTCTTTAGCACCCATTAATAAAACAGATGTCTCTTTTGTAATATGTAAACAGAAACCAAGAGTGACACCTTTGAGTGGTTTTGATTTTTTAAAGCGATTAATTGTGTTATCAAGAATTTGCATATGAGATCTAGCCCAGTGATAAGATATCTTTCCTTCTTGAACTAATTTTGAACTAGTTTTTACTTTACTCAATAATGTTCACCTCAAATTATACTATAAAATTCTATCATGCGAATGTAAATAAATAACAAACATATCAGAAAAATATTGACTTGGAAGAAAATTGCAGATAAAGGAGCAGTTGCTGCCGGAAAGGGCAAAGCCTTCAAAATAGATGGAAAACAAATTGCAATTTTCAATCAAGACGGATATCATGCGATAGATGATCTTTGTGTTCATCAAGATGGATCAATTGCACCAGGAAAACTAGAAGGAGACATTGTAGAATGTCCTTTACATTTTTGGCATTATAATATCAAGACTGGGAAATTAACAGACTATCTCAAGGATGTGAAACTTGAAACATACCCAGTAGAGTCAAGAGATGACGGTCTTTACGTAGATATCTAATACTAGAAAAAATAAGTTTTACAAGTAATACTGTATTTTTTGTAGTTATTGAAAATTAAATACACGTAGCGTTACAATTAATTCTCTCTTGTGCTAAATATGAGTTATGATATATATTGATAATCTGCAGTAATATCAAAAAATAGTATCTTCAATAGCAGATGTTCAAAATAAACTAATTCATAATTAACAAGCATAAGTTTTATTCATACATATTTCAAAAAGTTATTGTTGAATCAAGATATTATCAATGAGATCATTAATCAAGATTATTCAAAAATCATTGAAAATATTGAGAAATTTGTTTCTGAGCAGATTGATAAAAATAATGCAGAGGGAGTAATATTAGGATTAAGTGGCGGAGTAGATTCTGCAGTTTTAGCATATATCTGTAAAAGAAAACTAAAAGAAAAAACATTGGCAATAATCATGCCAGACACATCAATAACACCTAACGCAGAAACAGAAGATGCGCTAAAAATGATTGCACTGACTGGAATAGAGTATAAGTTGATCGACATCAAGCCAATCATAAAAGAATACACAATGTATCTAGAACCAAATAAAAAAGCTAGAGGAAATCTCCGTGCAAGAGTTAGAACAAACATTCTGTATTATTATGCCAACATCAAAAATTATCTTGTTTTAGGATCAAGTGATAAAAGTGAGTATTTGATTGGGTATTTTACAAAATTTGGAGATGGTGCATCAGACATCACACCAATTATATCATTATACAAACTGCAAGTAAGGGAAATTGCAAAACATCTAGGAGTGCCAGAGAATGTAATTTCAAAGAAGAGCAGCCCACATTTATGGGAAGACCACAAAGCAGAAAAAGAGATAGGTATTTCATACGAGGAAATAGATTCCATTTTGCATTGTATGTTTGAAAAAAAATTATCAATTTCAGAAATAGAAAAAATTACAGGAATTGACAAAAACATGATTAAAAAAGTTGAAAGGTTAAACATGAACAGCAAACATAAAAGAACAACAATACCAAAACCTGAGATTTGAAATGAAACTTCAAGACACACTGTCAAATTTAGAGCAGACATTAGATATTTCAAAAAAAGTGAAAATTTACCTTTGCGGAGTTACAGTATATGATGAATCACACATAGGACATGCAAGAACAATTATAGTTTTTGATGTTTTAAGAAAATATCTTGAGAGTAAGGGAATAGAGATAGAATTTATTCAAAATTTTACGGACGTTGATGATAAAATAATTAATCGTGCAAATGCAGAGAAAACAACTGCAGATAACATTAGTGCAAGATACATTGAAAATTATTTTACAGATTTTGATGGATTAAATGTAAAAAGAGCAACAAACTATCCCAAAGCAACAGAACACATAAAAGACATTATCAAATTTATTGAAAAATTAATTAAAAAAGAAATTGCATACACATCAAAAAATGGAGTGTATTTTGAAGTGTCCAAATTTCCGGAATATGGGAAACTATCTAAAAAGAAAATAGATGAACTTCAATCAGGGTCAAGAATAGAAATTGATGAAGCAAAAAGGAGTCCATTAGATTTTGCAGTATGGAAGTTTTCAGATATAGAGCCAGTATGGGATAGTCCATGGGGAAAAGGGAGACCAGGATGGCACATTGAATGCTCTGCAATGAGCATAAAATATCTTGGCCATAATTTTGACATACATGGCGGAGGGAGAGACCTAATCTTTCCGCATCACGAGAATGAAATTGCACAATCAGAATCATGTACAGGAAGTCAGTTTGCCAAAGTTTGGATGCATATAGGAATGGTTACAATAAATGGTGAAAAAATGTCAAAATCCACAGGAAATGTGAAATCAGTTAAACAGATGTTAGAAAATTGGGGATCAAATGTAATTAGATTATTTTGCTTATCAGGACATTATTCTAAACCAATTGATTACTCTGAAGAATTGCTAAAAGAGAATCTTATAAAATGGAGACAAGTTGAAACATGTTATTACGAATTAATCCATGCAGATACCAAGAGTTATGAAAATATTAATGAGATTGTCAACAAAATAGGCAAGGAATTTGACAATGCATTAGAAGATGATTTTAATTCACATCTTGCATTATCTGCATTCTTTCAATTAATCAAAGAAGGAAATAGATTGGCAGCTGAGGAAAAAATAAGCAGAAAAGATGCTGAAAACATCAAAGCAGAAATGCAGAGGATGATGATGATTTTAGGGTTAGCCATTCCGAAAATAACTGAAAATGAAAAACAGGAAATTGACGAGATGGTTAGAAATAGAGAAAGGTTAAGAAAAGAAAAAAAGTTTGAGGAGGCAGATAAAATAAGAGACAAGTTAAATGAAATCGGTGTAGAGATAATTGATCATAAAACAAGTACAGTGTGGATGAAAAAAGAAAATATCAAAAAACAATAAATTAAAAATCTTTTACAGTGATTGTTTTAAAATGGATAAAAAAATTCAAATTAAAAAATTAATAAACAGATATTCCTATACAGGTGTTCACATAAATAGAATATACTTGCTAAAGATTCTAGATCAAACAAGACAAGAAAAATATCCAGAAACATATTCATATAAAATAATTCAGCATAATACGCATGAGTCTAAAGTCATTAACATTTTTTAATTAGTCCAGTCTAATTAGTTACATCTAATTTTCATCGCCTTTAATAGATACAAGTAATAAAATTAATCATGAATGCTTGGACTAGGTTTTGGAATTGGTATGAAAATAAGATATTAGGCAGTGTGATTCTCATTGCAATAATACAATTCATTCAAGTCCCACATATGGTATGGAACGCAGACATTATGCTAGAAGCAGGGATTGTATCAAGAGTTCATCCAGTGATAGATTGGTTCTTGTATGGAGTAGACCTAATTGAAATTATTTCCATTATTAATGTTGGAATGATAATGTTTGCATTAATTAAGAAAAGAAGGATGAATAAAAAACAATCAAATATTATTGAAAAATAATTCTATTCCTTTGCTTGCCATATAACACGCTGTGGGAATGGGATTTCAATTCCAGCATCATCAAGAGCATTTTTAGCAACTTTAAGCAATTTTGGGCCTACTTGATCCCAATCATCTCTAGGATGCCACACCAGAATTTCTATATTTATACTAGAATCTGCAAGTTCCTTAATGCGAAACTCAGGTTTTGGTAGAGTCAAAACAAACTCCATTGATTTACGAATTTGTTTTTCAATTACAGATGTGGCCCCATCAATATCTTCTTTATAGGCTATTCCAACAATGGCCTCAGATCTCCTAACAGGAGTAGAAGATAGTGAACGAATGTTTGATGTAAAAAATGATTCATTAGGAACACGGATGATGGTACCGTCAAATCTCCTAACACGCACAGAAAATGTGCTAATATCCAGCAATGTGCCAGTAACATCAGATCCTGGAATTTCAATTTTATCACCTTGTTTTACAGGTTTTTCTATCATCAAGAAAATGCCTGAAATTAAATTTGAGACAACAGATTGCGTTGCAAAACCAATTACAATTCCAAAGATTCCACCAGCTACAAGTAATCCTGAAAAATCAACACCGGTAGTTGATGTGAAAACTAAAAACGATAAAATAATTATTCCAAAATAAATTAGCTTACTAAAGTTTTTGGCAGTATCTTGAGGAAGTTTAGGAGCATAATATTTTGAAAATAAAAGGCGTACTGTTCTTGCAAGAATAATACCCACACCGACTATAATTCCACCAGTAAGCAGAGAAAGAGCAGTCAAACCTCCTGTGATTTCAATCTCCGATAAACTTTGTAGAAATTCAAATACCATCAGTCAACACCCATATCCATGTGTCTTATACTTTCAGATACCTCATACGCTGGAGATTTAGCCCAATCAGTTTTAATTGGATTTGCATCTATATCAATAACTTCAAGAGTTAGTTTTTTCCTAAGTGTTGCAACCAATGAATCAATTATTGATTTAGAATTTTTATAATACAAGGAATTACCAGTGATCGGAAAAACAATTTTAGAAATGGTAAAACCCTTATTCAATTGATTTTTGATGTCAATTTTTAAAACGGCATTGTAAAAAGGGATGGAATCTTCATACGATTCAACTATTTCAGAATTTGTGTATTTGCAAAGAGTTCCAGATTCCGGAGGACCATATAAACAAAATCTAGAGTTTATAGGATCACAAATAAACCAATCAAGAGAATCTTTATACCCTCCATGAACTAAAAACACCCCAATCTCTATTGGGCATCTAACATATACTGTGGCAGCCGAACCTTCAGATAGAAAAACAGGTGTTTCAAAATCCAGATAGACATGACTAGTTCTAGGAGCAGGATGGTTTAATGGGCGAATTGGGCATAATTCAAGTGTCAAGTCTGAAGATATGCTTGGAATTATTTTTTTGATTATTTTATTCTCAGCATCTTTTCGAATGTAAGAAAAAACATGCTTTCCTATTCTTTCAATCTTAATTTCAATATTAGGAAAAGTAAATTCAAAATTTTCACTAATTGTGTAAATCCCGTAATTAGATAATACAGATTCAGAATTTTTATCGCTCAACTAGGATTAACATCAAATCCCAAGATTTAATTCCTCTCATTAAGAGTTGAACATGACCTGTGTTTTAATAAAAAAAGAATCTGCTATTCCAGTTCTAAAAGAATATTTGCACTTCCAAAATCTTCGTTAATTCTAAAATAATATGTTTTTGAAGAATCATATTCAAATTTTGTTCCACCGTAACCAATATTTGGACCAAAAAGAATGTTGAATTCTCTTGTGTCACCTGGATTCAGAACAATTTCTCCACTAGTAAAGTCCATTCCAGAATATTTGAATGCCTTTGAGCCATCCCATATATCATAACTGCATATAGAAGGACTTGTACAATGCATTGCAGTGATCTCAGAACTTGTGTTCTCAGCTAACATTCGAATGGATAATATAGCTTGTCCAGTTGGACTGATTACAAATTCATTTCCTTCAGAGCCAATTCCAAACCAATAATAGGTAATTGGTCCAATTTCAAATCTTTCAGCATTTGCTTTATGCTTGTATAATGTAATTGCTTTTTTGATGGGTTTTTCACAATCAATTCTTTTGTAGCTTACTTTGATTTCAGAGCATTTTTCTAGTTCTGCTTCAAGTGCTGCCAATTCAGTATCAGTACTTTTTGGTGCTTCAGATGTCATTTGAGGGGTTTGAGAAGTTGCAGAAACTGAGATTAATCCAATTTTAATCATATGTTGGATACCATTTACAAATTCACCATCAGTGATAGTTCCATCTGCCCACCAACCAGCATTAGTTTTTACCCAAGCTGGAACACCATCATCTGATGATTCAGAAGATACAGCTGTAGAAGGAACTACAATGATGTCGTTTGTAATCAAAAATTCAATACCAGACAAGAATTCAGATTCAGAGATTGTTCCATCTGCCCACCAACCAGCATTAGTTTTTACCCAAGCTGGAACTTCATTTTGAGCAGAGGTCATATGGCGCATCATGGGATCAATACTGTTTAGAACATCATCCATGTTTTTTCCAGAAATTTTTACAACTGCCCCAGAAACAATTTCAGTGGTACCACCATGTGGTAAAGTAGAATCAACATATTTTGCATACAAAATATCACCAGGGGCGGATATTAGTCTATTTTTTGTTGGATCTCCAGAATCTGCAACATAAACACTACCTTTGAAAATCCCACTATACACACCTGTCTCCACAACTAGAATTTCCAAACCAGCAGGGGATGTATCAGACCAAACAGTTATTGTAAATTTATCTGCAAAGTTTGGATATTCTTTTTTATTCATATCATTGTCTTTGACATAAATATCAGCAAAGGAGTTAATTGAAACAATCTCTTTATCCCAATAAATTATTCCAGTATTAGATGATTCTGCAAATACCATGGGTGTACCCATAAGAATTAATGAAAAAGCAATCACCATCCATTTATTCATCATGATGCTTTATCATTGCAAATATTTAAGGTCATAATTATTTTAGACTAGTGGCAAAAAACAATTATTTGAGATTAAGATGGATGTAAGTGTTTTTGTTAAAAATAAAAAAAGGGTTTATCCCAAATTTAATGGGATAGAAATGCTACCAAAAGATTCACTTCCTCTAAAGTAGTAATCTTTTTCAGGATCATATTCAAATGTAGTTCCCCCGCCACCAATATTTGGTCCAAAGAACATATTGAACATTTCAGTTTCTCCAGGTTTTATTATAATCTGACCATTGGTGAAATCCATTCCTGAATATTTGAAATCCTCAACACCATTTGTGACATCATAGTTACATATAGCAGGTCCCGTACAAAACAGCGCCTCAGTTTGAGAACCAGTATTTTCAACTAAGATTCTGAGTCGGAGCATTGCTTGACCAGAGGATGTAATTTCAAAGCTGTTTCCTTCAGTTCCAAAACCAGGCCAATAGAAAGTAACAGGTCCAGCTTGATGAGGTTCTGAAAGCAGTTTGAAATTATATGCAGTGATTTCATGTTTTGCAGATCTTTCACAGTTGAGTCTATCATATGCTTTTTTGATTTCAGAGCATTTTTCTAGTTCTGCTTCAAGTGCTGCCAATTCAGTATCAGTACTTTTTGGTGCTTCAGATGTCATTTGAGGGGTTTGAGAAGTTGCAGAAACTGAGATTAATCCAATTTTAATCATATGTTGGATACCATTTACAAATTCACCATCAGTGATAGTTCCATCTGCCCACCAACCAGCATTAGTTTTTACCCAAGCTGGAACACCATCATCTGATGATTCAGAAGATACAGCTGTAGAAGGAACTACAATGATGTCGTTTGTAATCAAAAATTCAATACCAGACAAGAATTCAGATTCAGAGATTGTTCCATCTGCCCACCAACCAGCATTAGTTTTTACCCAAGCTGGAACTTCTGCATAAACAGATGCAGTAGAGGCCAATAGAAGTATTGCGGCAATTGCAGTTATTATGATTTTCATTGTTATATTTATTCAGAAAGGATATTTAAGATAGTGCTAAAATGAGTTCTAGTGCTAAAATGATAAAATCAAAATTAAAATGACAAAATCTAGTGGTAATGTGAAATAGCGTTGTTTCTCTTTATATGGAAATGAAGAACAACTTGAAAGGTGAATGAGATTCAAAAATCCACAAGTGAAAAAATAAAAAAAATATCAGAAAGAGAGGTTAAAGAATTTGTGTTACAAAGATTTGAGGATGTAAAAAAAAGTAATAAAATAAAAGATTTGATTTCGTTTCAAGCAATGAACAAGTACATGGTGATGGCACATAATCAAAATGAGTTAAAGGTTTTAGGCAATATCGTAGCAAGCAACAAAAAAAATCCATTTTCAGAAATACTTGCCGAATATGAAAAACATCTAAAAGCGGCACTAAATAGCGAGCCTACAATAAAAAAACATAGTAATGTGATAATGCATATCTTTGGATTTTTTTCTAAAAACTTTAGTCAGTTAGAAAAAGAACAGTTTTTTAATTTGTTAAATCAATTTCAGGAAGAGCAGATCACTATAGGGAGTATTTTATCAGAGATAAATCCAATAATTTACAGATTCAACAACACATATCTTGCTAGCCAAACATATTTTCTTTTATATTCGGATCCAGATACGGGAAACATATTCCAATTTTTAAGAAAAGGTAATTCAGAATAAGAGAATATTTGAGAGAAAATTTAGAATAAAGCAATAAAAATATTCAAATCAAAAATTAAATAGATTTTCGGATATATCATATACTTTAAAAAAAATCAGAAAGTATTTTCTGCTGTATTAATTTTGAAATATTTCCATGTATGAGCCACTCAGTTTTACTTATACTAGTTCTATTTGATGCCAAAAGAATTGCATCATCAAAATTATCAGCAATGGCGGGATTTTGATTCATGACCTCACGAATGCCTTCACGGACTTGCCATACACCTACAGGAATCGCATATTCAGGTCTGATTTCACGTAAAATAACGACTCCAGCCTGAATTTTCATTTTGGATAAATATTCTAATACACCCAATTTGGCTGCAAAATAGGCTCCAGCTATTGCCGGAGAATGATCAATTCCACGTGCATCCTCAAAATCAGAGCCAAATCCCAAAACACTATCAGAATACCAAGCCTCAATCATTTCATACATCCATCTGTGCGGAAATAAAACAACAATGAAAATATTACCTAAATGCTCATAAAAAAAAACCCTGCAAGAATCAATTAAACCATAATCTAAAATCTCACTTACAAGAGATTTTGAAATAATATCATCAGTGGCAGTTATACTCCATTTAGTTGGAACAAGTTTTCTTTTTTTTCCCAACATACCAATACTAAAACATTTTTGAATTTTTGAAATTTCAATTCCAGAATCATACAAACTCAGAATTGCATCTTCTGCTTTCAAGTCTTTATCATAGAATATTTTTTCAATTGATTTATTAGAATTAGAACTAAAGAACTTTGCAGATCTTATTTCTCCAATAGGACCAAAAGGGGCACTTTCACCATCAAGTAAAACATTAGATGATGTTGATTTTGAAAATATTATATCAGTATCAGTAGGCTTAGAAGACATTGTTACCTCTTGAAGATCTTCTATATACCTACCATCTGTTTGATCAATTGAGATTTTTTGTATTCCACGAACTAAATTTAATCTAAAATTAACAATTTCTTCCAAAGATTTTCCTTTCCACTTTTCAGGACTATCAAACAGACTTGTGTCACCATGAATTGGAGGAAGCATTGGACCAACAAAGACTTTTGGGTAGTTATGTGAACCCACGAAGACAGATGGCGGACTGGTTCCACTAATAGAATCAGAAGAAAATAAATTTCCATATTTTGAGAGAGTTTCATGCCACTTGGATAAAATTGCACGTCGAATATCTTGAGACTCAGAAGACAACGTAAATTGTGCCTAAAATTACCCTATTAAGTTGCCTAATTAACAAAATTGACAGATTGTAAACGTATGATGTTTAAAGGATATTTGCAAATATAATATATGGTAGTTAAAAGAATTGTTTCTTTTCTGCCAAGTGCAACTGAGCTATTGTATGAATTTGGAGTACAAGATCTGTTATACGGGGTTACACATGAATGCAAATATCCACCAGATGCAAATTTAAAATTAAAAGTTATCAGTTCAGTGATTAAATCAGACAAACTATCAAGTCAAGAGATCGATATGATGACTTGCCAGTTACTAAAAGAAGGAACAGATATTTTCATTTTAGATGAAAAAAATCTAAAAGATGCAAATCCAGATTTGATCATAACACAAGAAACTTGTGAAGTTTGCGCTGCATATACAAACCAAGTAAGTAAAGCGATAAAAATTCTTGAAAAAAAACCAACTCTGGTTTCAATGGATCCACATAACCTGTATGAAATTATTAACTCAGTTAAAGAATTAGGAAAAATATTAGAAAAAGAATCAAGAGCAAAAGAAATCATAGATTCGCTTGAGAAAAGAATTCAAAACATACAGAAAAAATCTACAGGTAAAAAGCCAAAAGTTCTTGCAATTGAATGGATTGATCCATTTTTTACTGCAGGTCATTGGATTCCAGAGATGATAGATATTGCAGGAGGAACTAACATGATCAGTAAAATTGGAGAGCGTTCCAGAAGATTAAGTTTTAAAGAGATTAACCAAGCTGATCCAGATATAATTATCATGATGCCATGTGGATTTGATATCAGACGTACAGTTTTTGAATACAATAAAATATTAAAAGAAAATGATAATTGGAAATCGTTAAAAGCTGTTAAAAATAAACAGGTTTTTGGAGTTGATGCAAATTCATTTTTCAGCAAGCCAAGCATTAGAACGATAGACGGATTAGAGATATTAGCAAAAATAATTCAACCAGATACATTCCAGAATCTAAAAATAAAAGAAAATGCATATTTTGCAATATAATTAACATGAACTAAAATAGATCATAACACATACTAATATATGAAAAAATTAAATTTAATTCCTAGTGAGTTTATAAAAAATCTAGATATTGAAGAGTTATTAGAAATAAAAAAATATTGTTATGTTTGAATTAAAGATAAAAAAATATTGTTATGTTTGAATTAAAGATAAAAAAATATCAAATAGGTTTCCCCTTGTATTGATAATCAACTACTTTGTGGAATAAATTGTGAGAAGTAATCACAGTTATGGATGCAGTTACAATACCAATGAAATTTCGAAGAGTCATTAATTCACTAGGTAGATTAGCTATCAATGATGTTTGAAAAATTACATGAAAATTATCAAATAACCAAAATGCCAATGTAACCCAAGATAACACACCAGCTAAAAGATAACCTAAACGCGCCTTACTACGAATAAAAATTATTGCCATAATGATTACAACGTACCAAATAAATGATCCTAGCAACCACAGTGGTTGGTATACTTCAGGTCTATCATCTAACCAATAATAAGAAGTGCCAATTATAGCCAATGCAAAAAGAGATATCTGAATAGCCTTTTGGTTAATTTTAAAACCAGTTTTTTCTTCTTTCATCTCAGACGGAGTAGGAGATGACATCATTTCTTTAGTAGCAATGTCAATGGATTCACGGACAGACTTTAATCTCAATGGAATGATTTTTGTAATTTCATTATTTGTTACAACGGTATCATGTACAAGACTATCAATCAGAGGTCTTGCAAGAGATGCCTTTACAGGAGTAATCAAATCAACCCAATAAGAAGAAAGACGAGTGGTCAGAAATGGGATTTGCAAGACAAACAAATTTTTATTTAAATATGCAGAATAAACACGCATTAGTTCTTCATAGGTCATTCTATCAGGACCACCAATTTCAAATATTTTTCCTAGGGTTTCAGGTTTTTTAAGACATTCAGATAAATAATAAATTACATCATCAACTGCGATAGGTTGTGCAATAGATTTTACCCATGATGGACACACCATAATACGCAATCGTTCAACAAGATAACGAAGCATGGCATAAGATCCTCCCTGAGCACCTATAATCAAGGATGCACGTAATTCAGTAACAGGGATGTTTTTAGAGGCAAGTATTTCTCCGACTTCCTTACGACTTTTCATATGAGGAGATAATTCTAAACTATCATTAACCAAACCCCCAAGATAGATGATTCTCTTCACACCAGATTTTGTTGCAGCTTTGAGAAAATTTTGAGCTTGAATCTTTTCTCTAGATGCAAATTCTTTCCATTCTGATTTACTGCCCTCCATAGAATGAAGTAAATAATATGCAACCTCAATACCATTCATTGCATTAGTGAGTTGATCAATATCAAAAACATCAGCTTGAACATATTTCACATTTTTAGTGTCAGGTATTTTTTTTCTACTCAACCCCGTAACAGTGTAACCAGATTCAGATAGTAATGAAATCAATCGAGAACCAATGAAACCAGTAGCGCCAGTTACCAGAATAGAAAAAGGTGACGATTGAATAAAGGAATCACTAGTATTTTTTTCCATTTTTACCTTAATTCTCCCAACTGCTTAACTCTCTCACGCTTCACGTAGAGTACAAACCAAATTGTAAAACAACCTGAATCCAACCAAAGATATGCACCAACATCTAATGCACCACTACTAGAACTGTCAATTCGCTGTATAATCAAAGAATCTCCTCAATTACCAACAGAGTAAAAACTACAGATAAAAGTTGGTCATCCAATAATTCTACACCACTTCACATCTAGTCTTGAAAACAACTCATCTGTGAATACGCTATTGCTTTTCATAATTGAAGTTTTTGATCAAGTTATTTAAAACTAGTGTTAATTTTTTATTCTAGTGGTAAAATGTTCTTTCATGGTTAAATGTAGGACAAAAGTGAATAAAATAAATAAAATTAAGTATTGGCACTATAAACATTTTTTAACACTAGTTATATAAGAAATACAATAATAACGAATAATGGTCTACATTAGAGCTAAGAAAGTTAAGTCTGATCAGTACCTCTATTTGGTTAAAAGTATATGGGATTCCAAAAAAAGTACATCAAAACAAGAAATTATCAAATATCTTGGAAAAGCATCCGAAGTAATCAAGGATGACATACCGATAGATTATAGAAATGATCCTAAAGTATTATCAGTATTAGCATCATATAATCCAAAAGACATCAAAAAAAGAGAAGATGTAACTAAGAAATCAAAACAAGAATTATACAAGAAACTGACAGATGGTAGTATTGAACATTGTATTAAAATTTATGAAGAATATATCAAAATTTTTAATGAATCAGACTTTTTTGATAAAATTTTAAGACCTGTAATGTATAAGATTGGAGATGATTGGGCAAGTAGTAAAATAAGTATTGCAACAGAACACGTAGCAAGCAACATAGCCCAAACACTAGTCAAAATAATAATGGATCGAGTTTCAGGTTTAAAAAATAAAAAAAGAATTCTAATTTGTGTTCCTTTAGGAGAAGAACACAATTTAGGCTGTGATGTATTAGAGACATATCTATCAATTAAAGGGTTTAAAGTATACAATATTGGCACATCAATTCCAACTGAATCGATCTTGAGTTTTATTCAGAATGAAAAGCCAGAAATTATTCTAATTTCAATTACACTAGAAGATAATATTAGTGCAGGACAAAGACTAGTAAAAAAAATTAAAGAGCAACATAAGATCCCAGTACTGATTGGAGGGCATGCTATACAAACACAGAAAACCCCTAAATTTGAAGGAGATGTCATTTATGATGTGCGACTAGAAGAAATACCAAAAATACTAAGAAAATACAATTCAAAATCATAAAGATTCCAAAAATGATTCAATTTTTGGTAAACACAAAATGGAGCTATGAGCAGCAGAGTCAGTACCTATCCCATAGCTAATTGTAGAATCACCTACAAAAAAAAGTCCCTTTATACCTGGAATTTCATGAGGCATCTTAGATTTCCACACTAATCCAGGCTCCTTTGCAACAGATTCAACAAGTTTCCAGGCCATTGGTCTTTCCCATATTAATGAGGAATCAAACTGTGGATAAATTGACGAGATTTCCATTTTCATGGTTTCAACGATTTCTTTTATTTTTTTTTGATCATCTGTAACAGATGGGGAGACTGGAGTACCTGCAATCATTAAATGTTCTCCAGGGGGAGAAACAGCAGGAGTGATATTTGAGATAAAAAAGATTCCCTTAGTAACATAATTATCACCAACAGGAAATACAACTTGTCGTGTATCAATTTTCGAGTTTAACGCAAAATGAACTTCAACCACAGATGTTTTCTTATTTAACCGATTTATTTTTGCAAGAAATTTGTTGTTCACAATACCATCATCAAATAACTGATTTAATGCAATGTATGCAGGGTAAGACACCACTACACAACTTGAAGCAATAAATTCATCTTTTCCAATGCTGTTACGTATAATGATTCCAACAACCTTGGAATTTTCTATTATAATTTTTTTTACAGAAACATTAAGGTCTATTTGACATTGGTTTTGCATCACATAATTAGCCAATACTTGTGTGATTGAATCATAACCACCATCAGTAGGATATGCAAATTCGCTAGTACCGCCTCTAAAGGGATTTGCGCGAATTATAGTTCTAGTAAATTCACCTAAAGAGATATGATCAGCAGTATCTGCAAATGCGAGCATGCAAACAGCTTCAAAGAATGCATTAGTTTCTGGATCTAATTTTTGAGTAACTCCAGTTAATGATTTGTCATCCCAAGATTCAGTTTTTTTTATGGATGTGAATGCCATTGGAAGTAGAATTTTAAGAAGTTGGATTCTACTTTTAAAAGGAATCAAAGAGAGACGTAGTAAATCACCCATACCTTTAGGATATTTATGAAATCCAGATTTTGAATGAAATGCAATGTCATCCACCTTTGATAAATTCAATCTAGATTCAATCCCAATGGATTTAAAAATACTAAAAATTGCTGATTTTTTATAAAAAGGCATTATGTGAAAACCATTATCCAAAATATGATTCCTAAATTTCATAGATGTTGTTCTGCCCCCTATCTGAGCACACTTTTCAAGTATTTTTGGATGATATCCATGATTGGCAAGAAGTGCGCCAGCTGTTAATCCGCCTACACCAGCACCAATAATTATAATTTGAGACACAAAGAGTTTTAGAAATTTTTATATTTATAATAGTGCCAAAATAATTTCATAGTGCTAATTATTTTGATAGATTAGATTGAAGATAATTTTCGGCGCAAATAACAAACTTCTCCATAACAGAATTCATTTTTTTAATAATCAGAAATTTCAAAAATGGAATAAATTTTAAAATTCCATTTAGTTTTAAATATATTGAGATGTCAATATCAGTACCAAAAGATGAAGGGGTATATTTTTCAGAAAAAACTGTTCCCTTTAATAGACCGTTCAAAATAAACACCTGATGAGTATTTGGATGAGCAATAACATGTTTTGTTTTAATATCATGATGGAAACCAAGAAAGTTAATAGATTCTAGAACAAGTTTTTCAGAAGTAGTGTCATCAAGAATTTCTAGAGATTTAAAATATTCAGGCATCACATTATGAAAGTTTGATACATCAGTACTAATTTGAAAGAGAGTATCTCTTGGCAGCATACTTTGATTATGAAGATAAAAATGACTCATGCTAATTCACACATTTTAACATAATCAAACAAATTTGATTTGGTTATTACTATATCAGGATAATGATTCTTCATTTGAGCATAAACTTTTGCTAGAGATAATTTAACCGCATCTGTTTTTTCTGGATCAGTTTGAGGGAGCAATCTAATGGTAGTTTTTTTGTCATTAGTCATAATCTGAATAAAATATTCCTGATGTTTATCATCAATTACAATAGTTGGTAATATTGCAATACTACCACTCTTTTCGACATAAATTGTTGGGATTTTTATCAAAGGAGATTTTTGAAATATTGGAGTAAAAAGTTCAGAGAAATTAAAAAGATCAATTCGCCTATCCAAGACAATATGAGGCATTATGTCATATCATATGATAATTGGTTATTTATCTAATCATCTAGAATTAAACTAGTGCCAATATTAGCAATTAGATGTGAATTTTAGGCTATGTTTAGCACTAGATTAGAGAATTTCTAGACCTTAAATAATTTGTTGTTCAAAATAGAATATGACAACTGAATTAGTCCATCAAAAAATTTGTTATAGTTATACGATTATTACAGATGTCTACACGGAAAAAATTACATTTAGTTTCAGTTCAGTTTTTTCTAAGAGATCTGTTGATTCAGGTGTAGAGACATTAGTTACCATCAGAGATAGGATTAAGTGGATAAAACAAAAAGTTGGAGGTGAAATCAGTGGGTAGAACATGTAGAGGGATTTGTCAGATGCACAAAGCAGAGCCTGTTTCAAATAAAATAAGGTATGAAATTGGTCAAAAAAGATGTACATTTTGCGGCATATTTTTGTCATCAAATGATACAAGATGTATTTGTTGTAAGGCAGTATTAAGAACAAAACCTCGAAGTAAAAAAAAGGACTGATTATTTTTTGACAGCACTTACCAGAGATATCACATCTCTATCTCTTAGCTGATAATCAATAGGTAATCTTAGCCCATATCTCAGATCTTTTGCATAAAGTAGACCTTTAGTTAAATCGGTATGAATTTCTTTTGCTAGATCATTTATTGTTGCACCATTTTTTAATAAAATTAAATCAGGTAAGATTCTTCCTTTCTTATCAGAGAGAGATTTTTCATCTGCTACAGGATAAATGGAGTTCATTTTTAGTAATTTGAAAACAGCTACATTAATTGCAAATTGAACGCCCGTTCTCATATATTCACCCATTATACTTTTTTTGATAAAATTAAGCGCATTAGTTTGTTTTTCATTTAATTCATGAGCTTTGATAATTTCAAATTCTTCTGAACCAGGGGAATATTTTATCAATCCTTTTTGCTCTGCACGTCTAAGAACAAATTCACTATCACCACTTACAGGGATTACTATTGAATCATTATATCTTTCTCGCAGTCTATCAAAATTTTTATCAGCACCTTCAACATCAACTTTGTTTGCAACAATTAAAGTGGGTTTTGAAATCTTTCTAAGATAGGATGCAAATTTTTTAGTATCCGCCATATCAAATTTATCGAATGTTTTTTCCTCAAGGCCTGTTGCTAATAGAGTTTCTTTAACATGAGCCTTGTTCACCCCAATCCCGTGATAGAGATCAGTTATAGCATCTAAAATATTAGAGCCAGATCTTATTAGTTTTGAAATTTTATCTCTGTTGCCTTCCAAAATTTTATGATACCACATAATGAGTTCTTCTTCAATATCTGCAAAATCAGAGACAGGATCTCCAGCATCAACTTCTGTGATTTGTCCAGTTGAGTCAATTCCTCCAGATGCATCAACTACATGAAGTAGTGCATCAGATTGTGCGGCAATTGATAAAAACTGGTTTCCAAGCCCTTTACCCTTCCATGCATCTTTGATAAGGCCAGGTAAGTCAATTAACTCAATTGGAATATAGCGCCAGCCATCAAGACATTTAGAGTTATTTGGATTGTCTTGAATTTTAAATTCAGGATGAACACAAAGAGTAATTGCATGTGCCACACCAGATACTGGTTTCTTAGTAGTAAAAGGATATGATGAGATCTCCTCAGAAGAAAGAGTAGCAGAATTAAAAAAAGTAGTCTTGCCAGTATTGGTTTTGCCGATTAAACCAATCTTGATAGGCATACAGAAATTAGTATCTGAGAATATTTATCTCTGTCTAGAAATTTGAAGAATTTTTTGTTTTTATTTTTTCAAGAGTTTGATTAATTTCTTTTAACGACCAATCAATATCAACCAAATCATCCTCAGTTAGTTGTCCTGTCCATTTTTCTAATACGCTATTTGTAATTTCAGCACAATTGTAAATCAGATTCCAATATGGATGGTGTTCGGCAGTGGTGTATGCAAGTTCAGTTACATCATTTAGACCATTTTGTGCCTTGGCCAAAGAGGTTAGATTTTCACCAAATATTTTCACAATGTTGTTTTCTAGATCCTTTTCTACTCTTAGAGGAGTGTTCAAAGACTTGTATTTTTCTAGTAATTCAAGTAAATCATGATAAAAATTTTCAAAGAGAGTCATTTTGACAGCCTCTGATGTTCAGCAAACATACATCTGTTGAAAACTACCTCAATTCCCTCTTTTCTTGCTAAATCTTCAGCTTCTAAATTATGGATTCCTTCTTGTAACCAAATTACTTTAGGCTTTTTCTTTATTGCATCCAAGATAAAGGGTAAGATTTGTTCAGAAGGTCTAAACACATTAACAATGTCAACGTCACTATCTATTTCTGAAACAAAGGCATAACATTTTTTGTCCAAAATTCGTTCACTGTTAGGATTTACGGGGATTACATTATAGCCATGATCTAAAAGATATTTTGGTACATAGTGTGCGGCTTTTGAAGGATTTTTTGACATTCCCACTACAGCCACATTATTTAATGAAAGGATACTACGAATTTGTTCATCAGTGTGGGAATCTTGTTCCATAAAAAATATTCAATCAAGAAGAATATAATTTTTGAATTGATCTAGATAAACAAAGAATTTTTTAGTCTCTATACAAACAAAAGTCATGAATGCAGAACCAAAATATCTCATAGTATTAGGTACAATAAAGAATGGAATTAAGAAATTTGATAAAATTCAAAAAATCACACAGATTGAATCTGAGGAGTTAGATTCAATTTTAGAAAAATTAGAAGAAAAAGAGTTCATCCAAGTGAGAGAAAGAAAAGGATGGCTTGGAACCAAAATCGAAATAACCCCTACAGATAAGGGGTTAAAAGAAGTAGATGAAAGAGTTCATGAATTACAAGACAGATGGAATCAAATGTCATTGATATACAAAACAGGAGACAAGGAAAAGCTAAAACAAGAGATGGATGATAATAAGTCATTATTACCAACCATGATGTTTTTTGGAATAATGGATATGATGATGTTCTCAATGATGTTCAGCATGATGGGAATGGCAATGTCTGAATACGTTCCGGCAGATAACATACCAGATACAGGTGAAGGGAGTTTTGATGATTCAAGTATGGACGATGGTGGATTTGATATAGATATTGGATTCTAGTGTGTGTTTTATACTTGAAGTTCAGACCACACATAGTTGAAGTACAATTCTTTTGATAAACCAGGATTGCTAAAAGTCCTCACATTTTTGCAAACCCACAATACAGAATATCTATCAGGTCAAGATTTGAGTGATGTGTTAAAGATCAGCAGAGTTGCAGTATGGAAACATATCAAAAAAATTCGAGAATTTGGATATATAGTGGAATCAAGACAAAAATTAGGTTACAAACTTTTAGCAAATTCAGAATTACTTTTGCCATGGGAAATTACATCAAATCTAAAAACCAAAATAATTGGGAGACGGGTATATTATTTTGACTCTATAGATTCTACTCAAAACCAGGCACTGAAAATAGCATCAGATCCTATAAACAATGGGGCAGTAATAATAGCATCAAAACAGACAGGAGGAAAAGGTAGATCAGGAAGAAGATGGATTTCGCCAAAAGGCGGTATTTGGACTTCCATCATATTACAACCAAAATTTGACATATCAATTATAACATTATTTCCAATTGCATCATCATTAGCATTATCAATTGCAATAGAAAAAATATTTTCAGTAACACCTGAATTGAAATGGCCAAATGATTTAACAATTAACGGGAAGAAAATAGCTGGAATACTAGTAGATGCATCATTAGAATCAAATAAAATTGAGAGTTTAGTGTTAGGAGTTGGAATAAATTTTAATGTTAATGTAAAAGAAATCGAAAAAACACTTAAACAAACACCGAATTTTTATGGAGTTGCATCACTAAGTGAACAAAAAATAGATGTCAAGCCAATTCAATTAGTTAAAATATTTTTGGAAGAATTAGAAATATTATATAATGAACTTAATGCAAAACAAATTAAGAAAATTATTTCGGAGTGGTCAAAAAGATCATCAACTATTGGAAAGAATGTGGAGTTAAATACAGAAGATATAAAAATTAAAGGAAAAGCTATTAGAATAGACGAAGATGGTGCATTAGTAGTTTTAGATAACGATAAAATGCACAGAATAATCGCGGGCGATATAATTCATTTACCAAAATAAGGTTATTTTTTAATATTTTTTTGTTTTTTTGTTTTTAATAATTTTTTTGATTGAGAGTTAATCATTGATGATTGTTCTTTCAGAATATCTTTTAGTTCGTTTTGTATATCAAATACCGTCTCTAATAATTCCTCCAAAGCCACTGAATATTGCTCATAGGCATATAGGAGTTCAGTTTTCTTGTCATTTGTTTTGGATAGATATTCGTTTAAATGCAAAAAATTTGCAGATTCAATTAATTCTGGAATTTTAGAGGGAGGGTTATCTAATTGATCTAATTCAAATTTAATTCTCTGGATTTTTTTACGTAGGCCATAAATTATTTCCCCAGTACCAATTTTTGTCAACATATAACCACATAATCATAACAAATTAAAGATTTTCATAATAAAGATAGGCAAGATGAAACAAAATCAAACACAGATTTGGCATAAGCTAGAAACAGACTAAACAAAAAAATACAATTACGATATTTTATTTGTTTCAAAAATATTTTGGTTATACACCAAATAACACATCCAAAGAGAATCTATATTTCAATATCCATCCAGGTAATTTATCAACAAATAATTCTAACAGATTTTGTAAGATGGAATTTTCAATAAGAGTGTAAAAAATATTAGAGAATTTTAAAATTCAACATTTTAGATAACCAATTGAATTTACATCAGAGTATTCATCAATGATGAACCAACAAGAGCATTAGATGATACAAGTCATTAAAAGAATTCTTTTTTGTGGATAGTAGGAGTGAAATGTTCAAATGATTATGAACCACAAGTACATAATAGTTGATTGGAAACATGTATTGGCAGTATATCATATATCTAGGATCAAACCCAAACGTTAAGTTTGAAGATCAAGATCTCATTCCAAAAATGTAGAATAATGGTTAGCTTAACCTACACACAATTAACCTGTTGAAATTAGGTAAAACGGTAATAAGGCGATTATACCAAATCACAATATTATGCTTAAAAATTCAATGATTTCAGGTCCAAAATGCCCATCATGTGGAAATAAAAAAATTGTTTCAGATCAAACCACAGGGGAGTTATTCTGCGGTAAATGTGGTTTAGTAATTACAGATAAAATTGCAGATACGGGTGCAGAATGGCGTTCTTTTTCAAATGATGAAGGGAATCGAACCAGGGTCGGTGCAGGAACATCACTGATGATGCATGATATGGGTTTATCAACAGTGATTGGTGCTGCAAATAAGGATTCAACAGGGAAGCCATTATCTGCAAGCGTAAGAAGTTCCATTGAGCGACTAAGAACATGGGACAGTAGGACACAAGCACATTCATCTGCAGACAGAAATCTCAGACAGGCACTTAATGAAATGGACAAACTAAAGGACAAACTTGCATTAACAGATGTAGTAATTGAGAAGGCAGCATATATCTACAGAAAAGCAATGGAGAAAAAATTAGTTAGAGGTAGATCAATCCAAGGGTTAGTTGCAGCGTGTCTTTACGCATCATGTAGAAATACAGAAACGCCAAGAACATTAGATGATATTGCAAAGGGAATTAACATTAGAAGAAAGGATGTTGCAAGATGCTATAGATTAATCTTCAGAGAGTTAGAACTAAAAATGCCAGTAGTTGATCCTGTCAAAGGAGTATCAAGAATAGCAAGCATTGCAAGTTTGAGTGAAAAAAGTAAACGAAAAGCAATTGAGATATTAAATCAAGCAAAAAAAATTGGAATAGTTGCAGGTAAAGATCCAATGGGTATAGCAGCTGCTGCATTATATCTTGCATGTATTAGTACTGGTGAGATAAAATCACAAAAAGACATCTCGGTTGCATCAGGAGTTACAGAAGTAACAATTAGAAACAGATGTGCAGGATTGAGAAAGATGTTAAATGAGTAAAATCCAACAAGTAGATTGGTCAGAGTGGTTAGATTTTAATCAAAATATGATATCAAAAACTCCAGAAACATCAGGCGTATTTATGATGCACGCAGGTATGAAGATATTGTATATTGGAGGTTCAGAGAACATGAGAAAAACAATTGAAAATATTTCTGAAAAATGTGTTTCAGATGCAACGAGATTTAGATACAGTGTAGAAAAAGATTTTGAAAAAAGAAAAAGGAAGTTAATTGCAGATTATAAGAAACGCCATGAGGGTAAATCCCCTGAATGTATGAGTTAAAAACAATATTTTTTAGATCTTTGAAATTCTAATATATCCCAAGGAAAAACAACATAACCACCCGTACTTTTATTTTTTTCATATACAAGTTGCTTAGGAAATATTTTTCCGTGCCTTGCAAATAACGCAACAAAAGTTAATTTTGATGGATTATCAACTCTGGACAGAATTTTTGTAAATGTGTCACCTGTATCAAAAATATCATCTACAAACAATGAATTATAAGAAATGTGTGATTTATCAACAAGTATTTTTTTTAATATCCAAATGATCTGCCAATAAACAAGATAGGATTAAAACACCCCTACTCAAAGTAACAATATTTGAACATATTCTCGAAAAGTTGGATATCTTCTTGGCAAGTATTTCTATAATAGATTCTATTTCAGACCAACTCACACTCTGTTCTAAATCCACATAGTTACACTAATGACAAGTAAGATAAGTCGTTATGATTAGAAAGTTTTCATGGGAGATTTTTTCAGAGATTCAATAATTTTAAGAACTCTAAAAGGTAATTTACCAAAATTAATGCCTTTTTCACAAGAAAGTAGCAAGACATCATTATTTGCTAGCGGATAACTCATCACAATCACTTTATCCCTATAAGACATTGAAAAATGAACTTCACCAAATTCGTTATCAAATTCATGTCTCATTCTAACACGTAATGCAAGTTCCATAAACATCATTTCATCTTGTTTTTGATTTTCAAGTGAGAATAATCCTTCTTTCATACCACCAGCTATCAAATGACCCCTATTATTGATGAGTCTAGCAGAACGTATTTTTGGATCTAATTTCAAGAGTTTTTTACAGATTTTTTCGAGTAGTTCTGTATCACCCATAAATCTAAATTTACAAGCGAACTATTTATTGAGATCTGTTCTTATAGATAACTGTGCAATCAGAATCGACAAAAAATACCACGGATTATTACAAGCATTTATCACTTTTCTGGACAGATATTATTCATTTAATGGCAAGCAAACCTCAGGCTCTAAGTTCAATTGGTCCAATGCGAGCATTTGCGTCAAATTCAAAGAAAATATCCACAGAGCTAATAGAGATAAATGATAGCCTCATGGAGTTTAACCAATATCTTACTGAGTACTATAAACAACTTGCAGATACATGGAGTGTAGCTCAAAAGAAAACCAATCTAAAAGTTCCAGAAGTCCCTCAAGATGTTGAACAAATAGAGGCATTCAAAAGAATATGGATTGATATTTTTGATAATGATTATACCGAATTATTTGATTCAGAAAAATTTGGAGAGAATTATGGGAAACTAGTATCAAAAGAACTTGAATTAACTAAACATTGGAACAACATCACAAATGTTATTTTACAATCAGTCAATCTTCCTAGTAAGGAAGAAATTGATGAAGTTTACAAAGAGATGCATTCTCTTAAAAAAAGAGTGTCAAAACTAGAATTAGAACTAAAGAAACAAGAGGTAAAGAAAAATGCAAAGTGAATCGCGTATAGATCCAAAAATTGTTGAAGAGATTTTAAAATTTAGTAAAAATGTCATCAATGCACCAAAATTAGTTTCTGCTCCAGATGAAATTAGTTTAGAGGTTACACCATATGATATTGTACAGCAAATAGATAAAACAAAACTAATGCATTATAGACCACTTACAGAAAAACAGCATAAAACACCACTGTTAATTTCATATGCATTGATTAACAGATATCACATATTAGATATTCAACCAGAAAAAAGTTGGGTAAGAAATTTACTGTTACAAGGATTTGATGTGTATATGCTAGATTGGGGCACACCTACTAGTATGGACAAATATCTTGATTTTGATGATTACGTAAACGGTTACTTAGATTCATCTGTAGAACATATCAAAAATGAATCATCCACTGAAAAAATTTCATTACAAGGGTACTGCACTGGAGGAACAATTGCAACCACTTATGCAGCATTGCATCCAGAGAGTGTAAAAAACTACATAGCGACAGCACCAGTTATCGATGGATGGCGTGATACTACAGTGATTAGTAATCTTGCAAAGCATATGGATGTAGATAAAATGGTAGACACAATAGGAAACATGCCTCCAGAATTCATGTATTATTGTTTTTCAGTGCTTAAACCATTTGAACAAGGAATCGAAAAATATGTTAAGTTTTTTAAAAACATAGACAACAAAAAATTTGTAGATAATTTTCTGAGAGTAGAAAAATGGTTAGGAGACACACCGCCCATTCCAGGAGAATTATTCAAACAATGGATTAAAGACATCTATCAAAAGAATCTGCTAATTCAAAACAAGATGTATGTAGGTGGAGAGCACATAAACTTGAAAAAAATAAAGATGCCTATTTTTACACAGATTGCTGTAGGAGATCATCTAGTTTCTCCAGAGTGCAGTATGCCATTACATTACGCCGTTGGAAGTGAAGATAAGACATTGAGAATGTATCCTACAGGTCATGTAGGAATGATTGCCAGTTCATTATCACAAAAGAAGGTATTACCAGAGTTAGGACAATGGTTGGCTGAAAGATCATAAAAAAGGAAAAAAAGGAAAAATACCACTAGTTGTTCTTTGTGGCGAATGCTGAAATCCAGGATTGTAGAATGTTCTTATTTAGGTCAGCAAATGACTTTGCATTATCGTTGAATGTTTTGATGTTTTGTTGTGTTGCATCAATAGTTGCAAGTGCCACTTGATTTTGTATAGAAGTTGCCTTTAGAAATTCTTCAGTAGTATCATGAATCACTTTTAGTGTTGCTTCAGGAATGTTTGATGCAATACCTGCTTTCTTCACATATTCTTTTTGTAGTGTGATACCGGAATCTACTACATTTTCATATGCTTGCAAGTATTCCTGTTGTACGTTAGTAATTGATTGATGATACTGTGGTACTGATTGTTTAATACCATTGAAGATTTTGTTCACATTTTCTTGATATACAGAAAATAGATCTTTTGGATTTCCTTGTGTTGTTTCGTTTTTACTCATTGTTTCACCTCCTTATTTTTTGATTTTTTTGCTATTGGCAAAATAATGACTTGAACCAAATCACCATCACCTAAACCAAGTGCATTACGTTCAGCCTCAGGAATCGAGATTCTTCCATTGCTACTAATAGTAGTTTTGTAAGCACCCCAATTCATGAAAGAAGGGAGCATTTGGCCAATGTTGAACATGGTATCCATACTTTTACTTTGAATCGAAGACATGTTTTCCATCACTTTAGATTGAGTTTGTCTAGCACTCTCAGAAACTCCTTTTAGTGTTTCTAATGGATTGAAAGTTTGGTCAGATTGATTTGTCATCAACGCACCAAAGTTTTTCATGAATTCTGTTTGAGCACGTCCACTTTTTTGGATCCAAGACTTAAACATCTCAGAAGGGTCATAGAGGTTTTGATTACCACTCATTGGTAATGATAGGGAATATCTGACATATAAATCAATCTAAGTTCCATTTAAAAAATCCAAAACTTTGGATGTAAAAACAATAGGATCCTGAACATACGGAGTATGACCACACCCATCCATTCTAAAAAATACGCAATCTTGAATTGACGAGGTGAAATCATCTGCGTAATTGATAGGAATCACTGGATCATTTGAACCCCAAATTAACAAGGTAGGAACTGAGATTGAAGGAAGCTTTGATGTGATCAATTCAGAATTTTTTAAACCCAACACAGTAGACATGAAAGCAAGCTTTGCATTAGGCAAACGCATACGCTCTACAAATTCATTAACAATTGAATCATCAATATCTTCACCAGACGCCTCCATAAGTTCAAATGCATTTCTGGCACTTTGATCATTGGGGTATAATGCAGCCATGATGTATGCATCAAGCGCAGGGGTTGATTGTTTCATTGCTCCAGCAGGAGACACTAAGACGAGTTTTTCAACATTTTGAGAATGGGATGAGGTATATTCTATAGACAATTGTCCACCTAATGACGAACCAATGATGGTGGTACGATCAATATTAGACGCCACAAAAAACTTTTCCAAGAAGTCTAAAAAGAATTCAGGTGTGTAATCTACAAGAGGTTTATCACTGTATCCAAACCCTATAAGATCAGGGACTATAACACGAAATTGCTTGGCAAATATAGGGATAACACGACTCCATCTTTCAGATGAAGCTCCTAACCCATGAATAAGTACCAATGTTTTTTTAGAATTTCCAGATTCCAGATAGCGAATTTTATTGCCATCAATTTGAATAAATTTCTCTTCCACCATTTTAGCTTCAATTATCTCACTAGATAAGTTTTAGTCAACTTATAGATCAATTAATTGATTGTTTTTTATATTTTTAAACTAATTATCTTAAACATGTTTTTAACACGAAAATCATTTTGACATTGTAATAAAAAAGAAAATTTCAAAAATTTTTGGCTCCTCTTGATAACTCAATGAGGGGTTTTGAGATAGTTGTCGTATTAGATAGATATTGCACTACAGGTATTAGTGCAATGTAACAATTTATGCACCTTCACATTCAGAATTCAGAGTAGGATCAGTGAAAAATGCATCAAATAAGAAAGTAAGAAAATTCATGGAGTATGTTAAATTTCTAGTAACACATAATGGAGTTGCGCTTAGAAAAAATGGTAAGAGAAAAGAGAGGGTATAATATAATCATGATTGCGATAATCTCACGTATAAGGAGGTCTCAGCTAATTAGATGTTCTTTGGAAGTGTATCAAATTATTTTATACGTACACCAAAGATTCCAATAATGATTGTGAAGTAGATTTATGAAAGTCTGTGTTTTTTAAAATATTTTTGATGATATTCCTCTGCTTTGTAGAATAATGGTGCTGGAACAATTTCAGTAACAATTGGATGTTCATATCTTGCAGACTGTTCTTGTTTTGACTTTTCAGCAATTTCTTTTTGTTCATCATCATGATAAAAAATTGCTGAACGGTATTGAATTCCAATATCAGGACCTTGACGATTCAAGGTTGTAGGATTGTGATTGTTCCAAAATACATCAAGAAGTTCCTTGTAGGATATTTCATCAGGATCATATTCTACCTCTACAGCTTCTGCATGACCAGTTTTATCAGTACATACTTCTTCATAAGTTGGATTTGATAATTGGCCTCCAATGTATCCTACTTTGGTTGATTTTACACCTTTAGTTTTATCAAGTAAATCTTCAACGTGCCAAAAACATCCCGCACCAAATGTTGCTTTCATGTAAAATATTAAAATGTATTAAATTAAAAGCATTCTAAATCATCAAATTGAAATAATATTTTCTTGAATGAGATATTTTATTGAATTAATAAATTCTTGTTGGGAAATTAAATCAATTGACCACCAATGTGCATTATTTCTAAACCAAGAAGGTACATTGTCAATAGAAGAATGCTCATAGTTAAAATTTGAAATCACAATGATGTTATTTTGAAGCATAAAGTCTAATCCCATTATAAACTCCTGATCAGAAATTTCACCTGTAGCCCAATTTTGAGCATATGTCTTTATCCAATCAGGGATGTACGTTGAATATCCCAATACACTGTAAATGGTTTGTTCTGGAAATTGAGAATCAAACCATGATTTGTAATCTAGTTCGTTGTTATATCTATCAATGTAATATTGGGGTGATTTGTCAAATGAAGGAAATCCTAAAATTCGCATTTTAGGGTTTTCTATGAAGGAGATATCAAGTTCAAAAGAATTAGTTAAGAGATTAGATTCCTCAACAGAGTTGGAATCAGAGTTGGAATTTTTTGGTGAATAATTGGTTGTTTTTACATATTCTATTGATTTTTCAAGGTTTCCATCATATGAAATTTTTATTATGTATTTACCATCTTCAGACCAAGTTGGTCCCCCACATTGATAGTTTTTGAAAAATCACCATTATTTTTTGGGACAATACTATCAACATGAGCAAGCCCAGTTCCACTAGGAGTTATAATTTGTAAAATTATTGAAAGACGGGCTGGATCATAATCCACGTTACCAGAAATTACAAGAGGGTCATCAGTACGATACAGTGTTTTATCAGTAGTGAAGTCATTAACACTTGCAAAAGCAAATAGAGAACCTGACGGGATAGACAGCAGTAAAAACAACAGAAGATATGAACGCATAATCAAAAACATGATTTGATCATATGTAATTAAACAATTCGCTTTATTTTTTTAATCAAGTCTATTTCACATCAGTGAAGATTTCTACAACTTTTTTTGCAAGATTTTCAATATTTGCAGTGGGTTCTGCTGAGATCAACAATAAAATTTTAGTAATTGGAAATGGAAAGCTTACCAAAACAGCCTTGTCTCGTCTTGCAGCAAGATAGTTAATAGGACCCAAACTTTCATCAAATTCCTTTCTTATAGAAGCTTTAGATACAAAGTCCAAAAAAGATTGTAATCTAGTCTCATCTCCCTCATGAGGAGTTAAACCTTCCTTAAAACCTCCAACTATAAGTTGGCCATCTTTATCAACAATTCCGGCAAAACGGATCTCAGATTCTGCAAGCAACTTGTTACACTTTTCATCATATAATTTTGTCATATCAGACATGATACCATTTAAGATATGAAAAATAAAAACCTAGCTTAAAAAGTAGTAAAAGCTATCTACAAACGACATTTTAACAACGCATAGTCAATTATTTTTTCTTCGGAGGCTTTTTTCATTTTTTGAATTGATCTAAACAGAATTTTTTCCACGTATGAAGGATATTTTTCCAATATAGAATTTTTTAAGACATTCCTATTGTCAAGATAATAATTGGCCAAAGGAGTATAGACAGATGGACCAATTAATTTTTCTTGAGAAATAGTAAACCCGTTTGATTTAATCAAAGAACGAATATGATCTAAAGTATAGTGTTCAGAAGACCATGTAAATTTAAGAATTCCTAATTTTTTAAGAGATACTGGATTTACAGTGACAGGAATTGCCAAAACTAGCAATCCAGAATCAATTAAAACTCTTTTTGATTCTAAAATAAATTCAGAGAGAGGTTTAAAATGTTGAGCAGACTCTAATGCCAAAACACGATCAACAGAATTTTTTGAAAATGGTAGTTTTGTAGAAGACGAGTTAAAAAATTCAATATTTTGCTGAGTTCCAGAATGAGATAGTTGAGAAAAATTGATATTTACACAGGATATGGAAAGGTTTTGAAAATTATTTTTCCAAAATATTGCTGGTGCCGACAATCCACTTCCAACATCTAGAATAGTTTTAGCAGATTCAAGTTCGGCCATAGTTGCAAATTTAATGCATAGGTTTTCTTGAGCAGATAATGGATCTAAATTATTATCATCCCAATAGCCAAAATTTAACATATTTCCACCAGTTGCAAGTTGCATTATAGGAGACAAAGTACTATAGAGATTAATGACATCTTTTTCGTTACGTCGTAGTGTCCACATTATTACATCAATTGGATTTATCGTTATCAAAAATAGTTTCAAATAGATTTACAAAAAAAGACTATTAATTCCTAAGGTAATCTTCTGAATCACGTAATACAGTCATGAATTCATTTTTCAATCATTATTTTTTGATATTTCCCTGGTTAAATTTTATCATGATATTATGAGATAGAGAAATTTTGTTTTCATGATATACCAATTCAAGGTATAGTGATAAATCAACGTATTAGATAGGGATCAATACATTTTATTAATTTGAATGAAAGAAATGTTTATGGATGAATCAAACAGTGTGTCAAACATCATAATTGCAAAATGGATAGATAGATTCCTTGCATGGTTAATCGACTTTATTATTATTTCAATAATTTCAACATTAATAATTTTTACAGTATTTGGAACAATTGATTTTAAAACAACAGAAGATATGTTTTGGGTTGAAACTATGCAATACATTCCATCTAGCATGATGTTTTTTATATATTGGATAATTCTCGAATATAAAACAAATCAGACAATTGGCAAAAAAATCTTTAATTTGAAAGTAACTGACATGTCAGGGAACAAACCTAAGTTAAAAGGAATTGTTCTAAGTAGTTTTGGAAAATCATTTTTGCTTCCAATTGATGTAGTATTAGGCATGATTCTAACAAATGAAAAACGACAAAGAATTTTCAACAAGCTAGGTGATACGCTTGTTGTCAAAATCAAGACAGGTGAATTATCATCAAATGTAGAATATACAAAAGATTAGAATTTTGTCATATTTTGTTAAACAATTGCTTTGAAGAGTTAACCAACAGATCTATTAATGATAAATGATCCTTTTCTTTGATGCCTGAGAACAACAAAGAATGGTGGATAGGATTACCAAAAGAATTGCAAAAAGATATTGAGATAGATAACAATTCAAGTTAAACCCAATATCGTAAAAAATCATATCTAATACTTATAAAAAATAGCAAAAATAAACAGAAAATCACATCAAATATTGAACAAAACAGATTATTGGATCTAAAAATTATTCAATATCGATCAGATTTGTAGAATGATTCATAGGTTAAATTACAAATAGGCCCAAATCAAATTAAACATACAAAAAGAGTCAGGTAGATTCAATTCATTAAGGGCTAATAATGGAGAATATCACTTAGGAAATGAAAAAGCAGTAATGAATAAAGAAAAATGTAATAGATGTGGGGCACCTTTAGGTACAGAAACTAAGAAAACTAAACAAAGGTTTTGTCCTAATTGTAAAAGAAAATTTCAATTACAAAAATATTGATTCTGTTCTAGCCCGATTTTCATTAATTAACGATATCATAACATACCCAAATCAACGTTGATTCTACAGTTTAGTGGCATCATTTGTTTTAGATTCATTTGAAGAATTCAAATCCCCCACACCATACTTTTTGAAGGTCTGCTTTCTGATATCTGATGTATCTTCAATATCTTTGAGTTCTTTATCAAGATCTCCATGATACTCTGTTTGAATTGGCCATGGGATGGTAATATTATGTTTTTTAAATTCTTTAATTATCATTATTCGAATATCACTTTTTACTTTGAACTGATCATCGTATTCTTTTACGAATACTCTCACAACAAAATCAATAGATGAGTTATTGAAATTTATCACACGTACGATTGGTTGTTCAATATCTGCAAGTATGTTGGCATCACACCCACAACTTGGTTTCTGCTCTTCTCGGTAAGGACACATTTCATGAACAATAAGATGATTACCCCTTTTGTCTTTGAGTTCAGTCATCGCTCTTAATCCAACTTTGATTAGTACTGCTGCAACTTCCTCAGGATCATCAAGGTAGGATACACCTACTTCAACTTTAACAGGAATGAATTTAATATCCTTGGAGAAATTAATTATTGTTGCAGCTATTAATTGTCTGGTGGGAATAATTGCAATGGATTCATTTAGAGCATCTCTAACGTATGTAACCCTTGGCGTTATTTGTCCGACAATACCCACATAGCCATTCTCCAATTGTATTCTGTCTCCTGGCACAAAAATCTTATCTTTTTTAATGGAAATATATGCAAAATAGTTCTGCATAGTCCTCTTGCATTGCAAATCCAATTCCTATTGCAAGACCACCGCTAGCAGTAGCTAAAACAAATAAGTCAACTTCCCACCAAGCAGCAATACCAACTAACAATCCTATGAAACCAACCAGAGGAATAATTTGCTTAAAAGATCTTGATGTTTCACTACTTTGTCTATCTGCCCAACCAGGTGGACGTGAACCAGGGATTACGGGTTCATAATTTGAAATACGTTTTTGCTCTCGCCACTGTGAAATAGTGTAAATCTCCTTTGGTTGTACACCAAGAAGTAAGATTCGACCTGATTCATTGTTTCCACTTATACAATCTTCAAAGTATTTTTCATATTTTTCGTTCTCAGATTTTTGCCATATTTCAAATGCATTTGATTTAACTTGTTTAAAATTCCCTATTGGTATTCCCTTGGAGGTGTGAAAATTTTCCAGAGATCTAATTCCTTCAGGGCTTTTCATTTTTTCTGAATATTCATCTTGGGGTATTTCAGCAGGTTTGTGCTTTGGAGGATTCCACTTGAATAATTGATGAAAAAGGTCATCTTTATCATCAACAAATCCTTTTTTACGAATCCATTCTTTGTAATCTATTTTTGTAATCTTTTTTGCTTCATTCTTTAAGATAAAAATTGGAATCAAATTAACAATCGTGTAACCTATCACCAAAATTACAATGGTGTCTAATATTTTAGCAAAAGTTTCTCTAGGTGTTAATGTCTCATAAGCATTTGCTGCATCGATTGCCACCTGAGTATCAAATAATTCAAAAACTTGAATATACACATCTGCTGAAATAAAAAGAATAATTGCAAATATTGATAGTAATACCTTCTTTACAAATTCTGCTGCAAACGGTCTGGTGTAACTAAATTTTTTTATTTCAACCCATTGAGATATTCGTCTATTAATTAAAAAAATTGTAATAAATCCTGCAACAAGAAATACCAAAGACATCTGCAATGTTAGATCAGTCATCAATAGATGGTTTAGTGGAATTAGTGTTGAATTTGAAACTGGAATTATTTTATCTACCATGAATAGCTAATCCTTTTTTTACATTTATGCGTTGTATCCAATGTTGCCTTAGTCATATTTGTTAAAAAAATACTTTATTATTCAATGAACCTATTTCAATCAGACTTATCTAGAATTGTCATTTGTTTCAACTAACAGAATTGATCAATCTACTTTCTCCTGAACTTTTTTTGTAACACTTACTATCTTAAACATAGATTTGTAATTTGGGATCTTTTTCTTTTTACCCATCACTAAGATCTATTTCATTTTCATGGACATATTTTATGATGGCTTCTGATGGTTTCCCAACTCGGAAAACCCCTTCACATTCTATACCTGACTTATTGCATTGCGCTGTACGTTCAGCGAGTAATTTTTTTGTACTCTCCACCAAATTTGTAAAGATTACTTCTATCTGCTCTTTGTTGGATAATTCGGGCATTATGCCAAAGCTTGGATCAGGCCAAGGCTCCAATGCATGAAATAACACTATTTTAGATGATTCAGATTTTGCAATATTCATTGCATGTTTTAGCGCCTCATCTCCAGCTAGAGTTCCGCCATGTGGAACAAGAATAGTTTTGTACAACATTTAGTAGATTGTTAAGATAGATAAATAAACATAGATTCGGAATGTAAGTCAACATCAGAGCAGCATGTTATCAATAAACATCTAAATCAAATGATTCACAGTTAAGTAAATTTTAAAAAAGTGGTTAATTTTAGCCCTAAATACTATTGACCATATTACTTCAAATGTCCTAACAGGATTGTCTGAATTCTTTGAATAATCTCGTTTGGAGCACCTGTATTGTCCAAGGTAACCACAAGAAGCATTTGATTCCCAAATGGGCAGAGTACTCTTATCAAGTTGTCATATACCTGTAGTGTATAATTGACATTTCCAATTTTTTCTGAAACAGAATTTCTAAAATTCCAAGAATCAATTGTATGTTTTAGCGCAATCTTATTTTCTTCTTCAGTCAAAAAATCAATCACTCCGTCCATTTTTTGTTTGTATACTTCGTTTCCATGTACATCATAAACCATCACATATCGTATATGTTGAGACAGGTTCATGATGCTGTTTAGGAATTTTTCTTGATTTACTATTGTTAGTTGGTTCATAAAACACTGTTTTGATTGTGATATTTGTATTTGGTTAGAAATCTGTGGTATGCCATTAATTGTAATCTAATTTTAAAGTTATTTTATTAATCAGATTAAGGCATGCCGCATATGTAAAAAAATTTCAAATATTATAATCTGGTACAAAATGTAACGAGAAACCGTTGTTCTGCGTCGTAGAATAATTGGTTTGGAAAATAATTCATGTTATGGTCTGTCCTAGATCAAGTTTTCCAAGTATTTCTCGTTAATTTTATTTCAAAATATACACCATATCTTAGATTGATAATTAGTACTGCAAAAAAGAAGCAGATAGAGAAATTATCTTAGAGACAAGAAAACAGTACATGTTATGGAACTAGTTTAAGAAAAAATATATCTACTTATGAACTATTCAAAGATAGATTAATGAAGTAACATTAGATATAAGATTTCCATCATAGAGTAAATCTTAATTTATTATTTTGAGACCCATGTAAAAAAATGAAATTATAAAAAATAAAAGTTATGAGGATGTCTTGAGTGTCATCTTTTCAAGTTTTGACTCACTGACAAGCTCATCTATTCCAGCTAAAACTCCACGAATGATTTCATCGCTAAAGTTAAAAACAGGCTTGTGGATTCTATTATCTTCATCTCTAAATGTTATCTGAATCATCCTGTCAGCATTTTCAAATTTTGTCTTTTTGGAGATAATATCTGCCTGTTCAACTTGGTGTGCAGGAATTTTTAGATTCTGACCATCCATATCAAATACAAGACAGTTTTTTCCCTTTTGGTGCTCCAGTTTCATCTTTCCATTAGAGATTGATTTTTTCCATCCAGCATGCCCTTCTATATAGTCACAAGGATATTCTCTAGTATGGCTTGATTGATCTTTGGTGTATGTGTCTTGCAGGTATTCTACTTGATCATGTAGATATGACCACAGGTTGTCTTCAAACTTTTTTGCAGTGTATAGTTTTGTTATTGTAGCTGCAATTCCAACTATAGGAATCACAAACAGTGGTGCAGACGTTGCCAAATTTTTACCCCACTCCCCAGTTCCAATTATGACATCAAATGAGACTGAAGTTCCTGACAATGTAATGTCTGTACTTCTTCGCGCGCCTGATGCAGTGCGTAATATGCCTGACTTTCTGGCCTGAATTAGATATGTGTGTGATTCTCCTGAAACATTTCTTGAAAATCCAACTTCAAATTTATTTTCCGTTAGATAGTTTTCTACTCTTGTTGCTAATCTTTCTAGGTCAATATTTTTGCCTACAAATTTTTTAGTTTTGGACATTGTTGAAATGTTATTGGGTGTGATATTTTGGAATTGATTTTATGTTGTGGTATGCCTTTCAGCGACAGTACAGCAAAAATACAGTTCATCATCATACATATTATCAAAAAAAGAAAGTGAGAGTTAAAAAAAACGGTCTGAAATTATTTAATTGGATTTATCAAATGATATTTTTGGCCACTTGCCATATCTTGTCTTTAACAAACTATTCTTCATTTTCAAATACACCTCCTGGCTTGATGATTGTATCTTTTCATAGAATCATCAATGATCCTAGAAAACCCATACACATCATCCCAACTTTTCTGATCTCCAGTGAGAAGAGAATTAGGATCTCTTCCCACTAGAGTCGACGCATGGTATGAGGTGTACTTGTACCGGGAAGCAGTTTGCACGAGATGCTATAGCGGATTATATTATTTGATAATATACGATAATTTGTGGCATGCCAATAATTCAGTTCAAGTTAGATTTGAAGACTGATTTTGTTCTTGTTGATATAATTTATCAATTCGCTTGTAGGTTAATGGATGTGTTCTAAAAATATCACCAAACTTTACTGAAACTATTTTTTCTTTCCCAATCCAAGGCAGTGTATCGCATAGCAGAGTCCAGAGAAGTAAGACTGTATCTGTAAAAACTCTGCAACTATGGAATCTTGAATAGGATTGTCAAAAATGGAGTCGGTTCTTGTTATTTTTGGTGGAAATCAAGATGATTTTCTTTTTGGAAATGATGGTAGCGATACAATAGATAGAGGAAATGGCAAGGACGAACTTATTGTGGTAATTCTTCTATACCACATTTTTCATACCATGATGTGATCAAAAGCCCACATTTTGAAGAAGATAAAAAATGATTCATTGGGTATTTAGAACAGGTATTCTCTTAATTTTCTTATTAGATAGCATCATCATCTTGATTATGCCTCTTAAGTTCCCATTTACGTATACCTCATGCCTAATTTTGAACCGTTTTAGATATCTCTGAGGTAAGACATGCTCTGATCAGAGAATATTCTAGATGACACATTCCAGATTATTCTACTGAACAAATGTTAACTTTCCAGACAGCCAATGTTTTATTTGATTTTCACATAACTGAGATGTAATGGCCGTGACAGTCTGGATATGTCGTGAATGTAATTTTGAATTGGTTGTGGATACACATCTTTCAGTTACAGTTTGTCCTAATTGCAACAAAGTAATGGAATAACATCTAGATTTTACCAAACAATGTTCATAAAAATAATTTCACAATAACCAATCTCTCTTAAGCCAATCCAACTAACCAATCATACAAGTCATCATGATCATTGTCTGCACCTTATCCAAGAAATATCCTTCAATTGGATGAATGCACACATAGTTTGAAGTACTTCCAAGAAAAACATCTCTTAGATTTCCCATACCTCTTGAACCAATTACTATCAAATCAATATTATTCTTATAAGCAAATAATACGATCGTTCTTCCTTCTTCGCCATATTTTATAACATCTCGAAATTCCACTACATTTTTTGTACACATTGATTTTGCTGCTTTGATAAATTGTTTGTAATGCTTACTGTTTTTCTCTCCTCTTATGGTTTTCATCAAACCCATTTCTGTTGAAAATGCTTGAACTACAAATATTCCAATTATTGATGAATTAGTTTGCTTTGCTAATTATATCGCATTACTTAATGCCCCAATAGAATTTTTAGAACAACCTATCGGTACTAGGATTTTTTTAATCATGTTTAATTATTTAATAATTAATACCGGACATTTTGCTTTTTGCATAACCCCATTACTCACACTGCCAAGCAATATTTTGTCAAAACTTCCTCTACCTGAAGAACCCAAGATCACAAGATCAATTTTTTTAGATTTTGTAAATGATATTATTGATTTTACAGTGTTTTTAGATTCTATGATTTTAAAGTCCACTAATACTGAATTCTTTTTTGCAATATCGTCTAATTTTGAGAAAAGTTCTTCTGTTATTTTTTTTGCTTTTTTCATAATGTCTTTGTTGATTCGTTTGTCAATATACCACCCACCCAAGTTTCCAAGGTCTAGACAACTGAGAACTTTGATGTAAGAATTATGCTGCTTTGCTAATTCTACAGCTTTATTGAAGGCTCGAAGTGAAGCAACAGATCCATCGTATGGAACTAAGATATTGTTAAAAGCCATTTATTTTACCACCATTACTGAACATTTTGCTTGATGTGCAACACCGTATGCAACACTTCCTAAGATTAATTTATTCAAACCTGTTCTGCCATGTGAGCCAATTACTATAAGATCTGATTTTTTTGAAATTGCAAGACTGATTATCTCTTTAATAATGGAGGTTCCTTGTTTGATTTTTACAGATATTGGAACATCGAGATTTTTTGCAGTTTGCTCAAGTTTGTAAATATATTTTTTAGCAGTATTTTGTTGTTTTTTGATTATTTGTGGATTGATTTTAGAAAAACCCCTTATCGCAGAATATTCGCCCTCTATGACCGTAAATACAGTAATTTTGGAATCATCTTTTTTTGCAATATCTAATGCTTTTCTAAATGCCCTATTGGAGAAATTTGTTCCATCATATGGTACTAGAATATTTTTAAAAACCAACTAGTCTACTTTGTTACTTTGAATTTAAAAAGGGTTATCTAATTTCCAAAAATGAATGTCATAAATTGAGATAAATTGTAATGCTGAATAATTTACCTTATGTGTTTTTTTATGAAAAACAACTAGACAAGATATTTGAAAATCAATAAAACAATTAATGACACATGTGAGAAGAATTACAGTAATTTATCTAGAGTATCTCTGGTTGTAATATTCAATCAATTAACTCTCTAGTTTAATTCCAAATGTAACAATCATTTTCAAATTTACTTGCAAAATTTGACGTAATGAGACACTTTTGAGTGTCAAGAATAATAGTCCACCATTCAAGTTTGTCAGATAGTTGCTAGTTTTAGAAAATAATGAATTTCTCATTATTTGATAAGATACCAATCCCTGGATTCCAGCCAATCAATCTCTGCAATCATCTCATCGATTTTTTTTACTATTGCAAATACTGACTTGTATTCTGCATACATGTCTTCCTCCTCTTCTTTTGTCAATACATCGCCTCTGCATCATCAAAAAACTTGTTCTCTTTGTGCAGATGATCTTTTAGAAATACCCCATATGCGTTGAGATATCGTGAAACAGTCTCTCGTTCATCAGATCCGTCTTTCCATAGTTTCAGATGTTGAGATATTTGTCGTGCAACATTTCTGCCAAACTCGTGCTCTATGAGAGACTTGTGAATCTCTTCTTTTAGTGATTCATGGCTTGCAACGCATTGAAAATAGGAATCCTCTTCTCTGGAATGATGGATGGTGTCTACAAATTCAGATATTATTATTGTAATTTTTGTCAGATCAGAAAACGATATTTCTGTACCTTTTTTCAGTTCCTCTGAACACTTGAATGTTATTTTTTTCTAGTCTCTTTACATGATCATGATCAACACGTAGTTGGTTTGGTGCACTCATTTTCATATTCTCCAGTTATTTTGATGTAAAAGATAGGATCATACCTGCTAGTAATCATCTACAGAATTGATCCTAGCTTACGCTAGGTCTGATTTTAAAATAAAATCATCGTACAAGTCGTGTATATATTCCACTAGATGAATTAAAAATGATTCATCGTGCATAGTCTCTATGTAAGTGGCTGAACTGATGTGTTGGTCTATTAGTAAAGGCTGGCTCACCACTCGCCGAAGCTTGTGATCTACACCACCTTCCTATCAACGCAGTATTCTGCTGCCGACCTTCATCTTACGAAAGAATAACTTGTCTCGGGATAGGATTCGTGCTTAGATGCTTTCAGCACTTAGCCTAAACGGCTTAGCTGCCCGGCCTGCCTTATCAGACAACCGGTAAACCAGTGGCCACGCTGCTCTGTTCCTCTCGTACTCGGAGCAACTTCCCCTCAGTTATTCGCGCTTCCATCAGGCAGAGACCGACCTGTCTCACGACGGTCTAAACCCAGCTCATGTTCCCTTTTAATAGGCGAGCAGCCTCACCCTTGGCCCCTGCTGCAGGACCAGGATAGGAAAAGCCGACATCGAGGTACCAAACCGCGGGGTCGATAGGAGCTCTCGCCCGCGACGAGCCTGTTATCCCTGGGGTAATTTTTCTGTCACCTCCGGGCCCCAATAGTGGGCACACGAAGGATCGCTAAGCCAGACTTTCGTCTATGAATTCCGTGCGTTTGGAAATCCATTCAGTCGAGTTTTTGGCTTTGCCCTCTTCAACGGATTTCTGCCCCGTTTGAACTCAACTTTGGGCCCCTTTGATATCTTTTCAAAGGGGTGCCGCCCCAGCCGAACTGCCCACCTGCACGTGTCTCCGGTCTTCACTGGATAAGTGGTACTGCAAAAAGAGTCTGGTGTTACATCGTTGCTTCTTAACATCCCAGGGAATGTTAAGCATGGCTCCCAGATACCCTGTGCAATTCTTACTATACCACAAGCACAAGCTGCAGTAAAACTCCACGGGGTCTTCTCTCCCCGATGGAAGTTGATGGACTGTTCGTCCACCTTATGTGGCTTCACCGGGTTGTAGGCGGGGACAGTGGGGCTCTCGTTGTTCCATTCATGCGCGTCGGAACTTACCCGACAAGGCATTTGGCTACCTTAAGAGAGTCAGAGTTACTCCCGGCGTTAACCGGCCCTTAGCTCGGTTGAACCCAAGTTTTAGGTACCGGCACCGGCCAGGATTCAGCGACTATACAAATCCTTTCGGACTAGCAGTCGCCTGTGTTTTTATTAAACAGTCGAAACCCCCTTGTCATTGCAACCTGCGATCCCCATTCCTCATGAAGATTGCAGGCATCCCTTATACCTAAGCTACAGGACTAATTTGCCGAATTCCCTCGCCATACGGTATACCCGTAGCACCTTAGCTTACTAAGCCAGCGCACCTGTGTCGGTTCTGGGTACGAGCTTGCATCTTACTAACTACACGGTCTTTCATGGTCTCCTGGATTCAAGAAAACTTCGCTAACGCGAAGCCATTCCTACCTTGGGATAGTTCTCGTCATTACGACACTCCCCATCCCTCGAATAGTTAGATACAACGATAGTTGTACAACCCCTATCCGGAAGCGAACCATATAGATCAAACGCTTGATGCAAGGTACTAGAATATTAACTAGTTTCCCATTCGGTGTACTCTGTTGAGGCACATCTTAGGATCGACTACCTCCAGGCTGATAACGCATTGCCTGGAAACCCTTGCGCTTTCGGTGGTATAGATTCTCACTATACTATGCTGTTACTGCCGCCAAGATCTGCAATAGAAATCGGTCCACAGGATGTTACCACCCTGCTTCGACCCAATCACTACGCCAACCTACCACGAATCATCCATTGATGATTATCTAAAGTATCGGTACTTTGCTTTAGCCCCGTCCGTTTTTGAGGCATCCTCCCTCGGCAGGTAAGTTGTTACACACTTTTTAAAGGATAGCTGCTTCTGAGCTTACCTCCCTGCTGTCTTGGCGAGAACACGCTCTTTAGCTTGACACTTAGCAAAAATTTGGGGACCTTAACTTCAGTCTGGGTTAAACCCCTTTCGGTCATGAGCCTTACGCCACATGAACCCGTGTCCTTGCTTCTACGATGTATATCCGTTCGGAGTTTGAATGAAAGGTGAGGGATTTCTCCCCCGCGCCTCTCTATCAGTGCTCTACCGGAAACACTATCTCCACAAAGCACGCCCTGCGAGACGCTTCGGTTGGAACTAGCGAGCGCCAGTCTAGATTGGTTTTTGACCCCTATTCCCAAGTCACAACAACGATTTGCACGTCAGAACGTCTTAAGACCTCCAGCGGGCTTTCGCCCGCCTTCATCTAGCTCAGGAATAGATCGACTGGCTTCTAGCCTAGCCGCCATGACTCTACGCACTTTCACACGCTTCTCCTCACAATGCTGCGAGAACTCGGTTTCCCTTCGCCTCCACCTTTACAGGTTTAAGCTTGCCATGACGGTTAGCTCCTTGGCCCGTGTTTCGAGACGGAACGCGTGACACTGATGACTTGAACATCAAATCTTCAACTCTATTGCTAGAATCTCCAATCTGAAAAAATCACCTTCCATGCCACGCACGTCTGTAAGCAATAGGTTTCATGCACTTTTCGCCCCCCTTCCGGGGTACTTTTCAGCTTTCCCTCACGGTACTAGTCCACTATCGGTCTTGAGAGATATTTAGCCTCGGATGCTACTTTCACCCATATTCATTGCCCACTACCAAGGACAACTACTCGGGTATGAATAGGACTCTTCCCACTTCGCCTAAGGGGGTATCACCCTCTACGCCAGAACTTTTCAGATCATTTCAGCTGTGTTCCAAGATTCCATATTATCATACCAAAACACCACATCTCCCGAAGGATTCAGTTTGGGCTCTTTCCTTTTCGATCGCCTCTACTTGGGAAATCTCAATTGATTTCTTTTCCACGTGGTACTAAGATGCTTCAATTCCCACGGTTCGACTTCCAATACTAGTGTACTGGAATACACAAATGTGTAAGATTCTCATTCGGACATCTCGGGATCATAGGATGCGTGCGCCTACCCCGAGCTTATCGCAGCTTGCCACGTCCTTCATCTCTCCTCAAGCCTAGCAATCCACCTATTGGCGTCTTTACACCAGTAAATTCAGCCACATATTACACGACTATGCACGACGATCATTGCAAACCCCCGGTAAGAGGTCCACTACATCCTTCATACATCACTTTTGTGATGCATTGCATCGATGATTTAATGTGAAGATTATGTACACCCGTACACTTTCCATGTCTAAGGAGGTGATCCGACCGCAGGTTCCCCTACGGTCACCTTGTTACGACTTTTCCCTTGTCACGAACCTCAAGTTCGATAACGCCAATTAGACGTCACCTCGCTAAAAGCTCACTTCAATGAAACGACGGGCGGTGTGTGCAAGGAGCAGGGACGTATTCACCGCGCGATAATGACACGCAGTTACTAGGGATTCCATATTCGTGAGGGCGAGTTGCAGCCCTCAGTCATAACTGTGGTAACGTTTGAGGATTACCTCATCCTTTCGGATTCGAAACCAATTGTCGTTACCATTGCAGCCCGCGTGTGGCCCCAGAGTTTCGGGGCATACTGACCTGCCGTGGCCCCTTCCTTCCTCCGCATTAACTGCGGCGGTCCCGCTAATTCGCCCCACTACTCCTGAGAGTAATGGTGGCAACTAGAGGCAGGGATCTCGCTCGTTACCTGACTTAACAGGACATCTCACGGCACGAGCTGGCGACGGCCATGCACCACCTCTCAGCTTGTCTGGTAAAGTCTTCAGCTTGACCTTCATTCTGCTGTCTCTCCGGGTAAGATTTCTGGCGTTGACTCCAATTGAACCGCAGGCTTCACCCCTTGTGGTGCTCCCCCGCCAATTCCTTTAAGTTTCATACTTGCGTACGTACTTCCCAGGCGGCAAACTTAACGGCTTCCCTGCAGCACTGCATTGGCCACAAGCCAATGCATCACTGAGTTTGCATAGTTTACAGCTGGGACTACCCGGGTATCTAATCCGGTTTGCTCCCCCAGCTTTCATCCCTCACCGTCGGACGTGTTCTGGTAGACCGCCTTCGCCACAGGTGGTCATCAATAGATCAAAGGATTTTACCCCTTCCTACCGAGTACCGTCTACCTCTCCCACTCCCTAGCTCTGCAGTATTCCCGGCAGCCTGTATGTTGAGCATACAGATTTAACCGAAAACTTACAGAGCCGGCTACGGATGCTTTAGGCCCAATAATCATCCTGACCACTTGAGGTGCTGGTTTTACCGCGGCGGCTGACACCAGAACTTGCCCACCCCTTATTCGTTAGTGTTTCTAGGACTGACAAAAGGTTCGTTTAGCACAAACCACTCGGATTAACCTTGTCGTGCTTTCGCACATTGCAAAGTTTTCTCGCCTGCTGCGCCCCATAGGGCCTGGGTCCGTGTCTCAGTACCCATCTCCGGGCTACTCCTCTCAGAGCCCGTACCTGTAATAGTCTTGGTGGGCCATTACCTCACCAACAAACTGATAGGCCGCAGTCCCATCCTACGGCGATAAATCATTTGGAACATAAACCATTCCAGATATAATGTTCTATCGGGCATTATTCTCAGTTTCCCGAGGTTATTCCCGTCCATAGGGCAGGTTGACTACGCGTTACTGAGCCGTATGCCTTGTATTGCTACAATGACTCGCATGGCTTAGTATCAATCCGATAGCAGTCAGGTCCGGCAGGATCAACCGGATTCTGTTTTATAATTTTGATTATTGAAGTACATTTGTACTTTATTGGAATTGACGGATGCACATAATCTTCACATTTCAGATATTGATCTTTCAATCAAATCCTCATTCTTGTATGCGTAACTGGAGGCCCATGAATCACAAAGTGGCATATTACCATACATCATCAAGGGCGCCGCCTATTGCGTTACGTATGCAGAAGGTGAAGTATGCGGAATCCATATAAACCATGCGTGAAATTATGCCTGATCGGATGAAAAATTGAAAAAAATTCATATTTTATTTTTGTTCGATTCCATCATAGGGAGGTTTATTCATAAAAAAAGGACAATTGAGGTCATTTTTTGAGGGTTAAAATGACAGGAATTATGATGATAGTTTGATCTTGGATTACGTAAAAGAGTACAAGAAAAAAACTCAGAAATCAGCCAGTATGTTTTCAAAGTCTTCAAAATTCCATGTAAACGGTGTTTCTCATAACATAAGATATTATACACCATATCCATTTGTCGTAAAATCATCTGCTAAAAAAAATCTTGTTGACGTAGATGGTAACAAGTATACAGATTACTGGATGGGTCACTGGAGCCTGATTCTAGGACATGCCCCAACAAAGATCAAAGAGTCGTTGAGAAAGCAGATAGAGAAAGGGTGGATGTATGGAACAGTAAACGAGCAAACCATATTACTTTCTGAGTTAATTTCAAAGGCAGTTCCAGTAGCTGAAAAGATTCGCTATGTAACATCAGGAACTGAAGCTACAATGTATTCAGTCAGATTAGCGCGTTCTGTAACAGGTAAAAAGATTATTGCCAAAATAGATGGGGGATGGCATGGATATACTTCAGACTTGCTAAAATCAGTAAACTGGCCGTTTACAGAATCAGAAAGTAGTGGAGTTGTAAATGAAGAAAAAATTGTTTCAATTCCATATAATGATTTAGAAAAATCACTTGAAATTTTAAAAAAACATTCTAATTACTTGGCAGGGGTCATAATTGAACCAGTGTTAGGTGGTGGTGGGTGCATTCCAGCTGAACCGGATTATTTGAAAGGTATTGAAGAGTTTTGCAAGAAAAACAATTCATTATTTATCCTAGATGAGATTGTTACTGGATTTAGATTTAGATATGGCTGCCTATATCCAACCATGAAATTGGATCCTGATATTGTTACATTGGGTAAAATTGTAGGGGGCGGAATGGCAATCGGCGTAATGTGCGGTAAAAAAGAGATAATGGAATTTGCAGATACAACGGGAAAGAAAAAGTCAGAGCGAAGTTATGTTGGCGGGGGAACATTTTCAGCAAATCCAATCTCAATGACATCAGGGTTTGCAACACTGAATGTTTTAAAAAATGGAAAATCAATCTATTCAAAAATTAATGGCTTGGGAGATTATGCAAGAAAGGAGTTATCCAAAGTATTTGATGGAGATGTGATTGTTACAGGCAGAGGATCCTTGTTTATGACCCATTTTGTTAAAAATGGAATTAGTCAGATTAGAAATTCAACAGATGTCGCACAATGCGATACTGAAAAATTGCAAAAATATCATTTTAACATGATCAGTAAAAATGGGATATTCTTTTTACCTGGAAAACTAGGAGCAATATCAAATGCTCATTTAAAAGAAGACATCAAAAAAATGATCACAGTATCAGATAAATTGAAATTATAACTTACAAGTCTAATAAATGAATCATGTTCTTCAATATGCTTAAGTTGATAAGGGATTTCAAAAAATTATGAAAAAATTTGCAATTATTGGAATAGTTTTTCTTGTAATAGTTATGACTATTTTAGCATTATTTGTATTTTCATACACACAACTTGGAGTCAGCCTTAACAACGTCGAATTTCAAAGTATAGATTGGGAACCAATTAGTTGGGAAACACTGCTCAGGATTGGGCTCAACACGCCATCAGGCAATTGGTTCGATGCAGCATTTGGTTTGATCCAAGGAATTAATCTGAATTTAGTAATTGGACTAAGCAATAAAGGATTACTTCCAGTATACATACCAGATTTGAATTACGATGTCTTGATCAACAATGTTCAGATAGGAAACGGAGTCAGCAAAATCAATATCATGGTCAATCCAGGTGAAACAAAAGAGATCATATCATTTCAAAATATTCAGAAAAACAGTATGATGCCGGCTGCAATATCAATAATCAATGCAGAAGGAGTAATGAATATCAAAATAAAAGGGACGGCGTATTTTCAATTATTTGGATGGAAAATACCAGTGCCATTTGATTCACAAAAACAGATCTCAATTTATGACGAGGTTCAAAACAAAATAAACGCAGAAATTCAGAAAAATATTTCACAGCAAGCTCTTGGTACTATCACGTGCGGGGATGGGACACATGTTGAAAATAACAAATGCGTTCCAGATAGCATAGTAGAAGGAGTTGCAAGCATTTTTGATGAAATAAAAAAGAAAATAGATGACTTGTTAAAATAGAGATTAGATATTACTTTGAAAGGTTTGTTGTCTCCATAGAATTAATCGATTAAAGACATCAAGGTAATTTCCAGATTTGGTTGTTATATGAGCATGGCCAGATAGATTACCAAAATAACCTTCAAAAATCATTGTGCATTCATTTTTAAAAAAAGGAATAGAGATTCCAATTTTTTTAAGAGAGGTAAATTCAATGTTTTGAATAGTTATTTTCTTTTCTTTAACTATAATATGTTTTTTTTCTGGGTTTTTGTTAATAGTATCATCAAGAGTTTCTTTTGTAAAAGAGTCCCATAGAGGAGTATCATGAGGCCATCTGTGAACAAATACTTTATCTGCAAGATATTTTATTTCAGCCATAATCAAAATCAGTACTAAATCAAATTAAACATATCCTTAAAGATCCAAGCAGTTGATCAAGGAATTCTAGATCACAGTTTCAAGTTGCCAGAGACCAGGCTATTTTTTACAATTACAAACAGTTTCTCGACTGTGCATTTCCTTAATGAGAGAGGCAAGGAATCAATTTCAAAGGTCTCTAGTTTGGTAATCTTTTTTCTGACTATCATTTTTACAAGACCAGGCACTTCATCGCTAAATTTCTCACTGATATAATTGAGGATTTCATCAACATCATTTTGTTTCATGATTAGCAGTCAAGGAAATAAGATAATAATCTTAAGAAGAAATCATATAAAACCAACCATCAAAGGATTGGAAAAAGTAAAAAGGTAAAACGATCATAGACAATCATGTAAAAGAAAAAAGAAAAAAAAGAAGTATATGCAACTGATGATCCCACAAAGACATCAGCAAAAGAACAAGAGGACCTGGCAAAAGAAGCCATCAAAAAATTCAAATCACTTGGATAAGCCAAACTTTCATTAACAATATTATATTTTAGGATTTATGGGCTTGTTTGGTTCAAAGGATAACTTAGATGATTTAATGTATAATGCAATGTCACTAATGGAGAAGAATCAGCCAAAAGGTGCAATCGCATTATTTAATAAAATTCTAAAACAAGAGCCTGAAGATACTTCAGCGTTATTTAACAAAGGATTGGCACTAAATCAAATCAAAAAATACAGTGATGCAATAACATGCTTTGACAAGCTATTAGAGATGAATCCAAAAGACGCTCAAGCATTTAACAATAAAGGAATCGCATCTGCAGAGATGGGAAACATTCAAGGTGCTGCAGAATGTTATGATAAAGCAATCCAAGCAGACCCAAAACATGCCGCATCGTATTTCAACAAAGGTGTTTTACTTGACAAGCTACAAGAGCATGATGAAGCAATACAAATTTTAGACAAGGCAATAGCGTTAGAGCCAAGAAAGCCAAACGCATTATTCTACAAAGGCATTATTTTAGGCAAAATAAAAAGACACGAAGAGGCATTGAATTGCTTTGAGAATGTTCATAAAAACAATCCAAGTCATATGGATGCATTTTTTCACAAAGGAATTGAATTAGCAGAGATGTGCAAGCATGAGAAGGCAATTGAGGTTTTTGACAAGATTTTATCAAAACACAAAGATAATGTAAACATAATTTATGCAAAATCAAGAAGTCATGCAGCGCTTGGAAATTATTTGGAATCACTTGAATTGCTAAAGCAAGCAATCTCTAAGAACTCAAAGGTCATTAGAACATGGGCAAAAGAAGAGCCAATTTTCAAAAAATTAAGCAATAACGAGCAATTCAGAAAACTTTTGAAAATGTAAACAATTAGAGGATTTTTTTTCTCACAGCATCTATCCGTAGTATTTTGACTTTCTTTTTAACATCAGATAATCGTGCCTCAAAAATAGGAAGGTACACCTCAATAATATCATGTAGCATGAATTCATCTTTAAGATCCCTGACATTTTCTTCCAAGGGCTTTTTTAGATGTATTTTCAGATTCTCAATTGCAGATTCATATGAGAATTCAGGTTTTTTAACATTATCTTGATTTTCTTCTAAAATTTTATCAGGATAGTTTTCAATATTCTTTGAGTCAATTTTGAAAGGAAGTTCTATTTCTAAGCCATGATGATCAAATGTCAGTTCATCTTCTCCTTCTACAAAGACATGTTCTTCCAAACTTAGATCAATTTTGTTTTTTCCACGTTTCCCAACAAATGTTTTTTCAAGACCAGACTTTGATCGAACTGGAAAAAATCCATCCCCTAAAACAATTTCATGTACATTTGAATCAACATCGATCGTATGAACTGCTTTTCTAAAGTAATTAGCGTTGTATTTGCCAGATATTATCAACGAGCCTTCGTAGAACAATTTTAGAGAATCGATGTGGATGTCCTCTTTTTTGGGTCTTGAAAGAAGAGATTTGAAAGGATCAGTTTTCTTTTGTTCAACCATTTCCATCGCCTCAGATTCTTCAATAAATTTTTTTATCACAATTGTTTTTACATCATAGGTATTAGTTACCAAACCCATTTTGACTACGTAATTCTGGGTATTAAATCAATTCCAGTAGGAAAGAAATAATAGAATTAAAAAAATAGTAAGTATCATGGCAAAAACAAAGAAAGGTGGATACATTGACAGATTTCTCAAAAAAGCTGACAAAGCTATAGATGAAGGAATTAAAAGAGCAGACGAGGTATTATACGATGCAGTGGAATTTGGAGAGATGGCTGCAAGTCAAGCAAAAAAAACAAGTGAAGAGTTAAGAAAAAAAGCAATTAAAGAGAAAGAGATAATTAAAGAGAAAGGAGTGAAAAAAATTAATGAAGGAATGACCACTGCAAGGATGATATCAGGAAAAGCTGATGAAGATTTGGCAACATTGGAAAAACTAGGAAAATTAAGAAAGATGGGGGTTTTAACAGAAAAAGAGTTCCAAGAAAAGAAAAAGAAGATTTTATCGAGGATTTAAAATGAATAAATCAAATATTCACGGTACCAATGATAGAAGAAAAATAAATCCAGATTGGTTTACAAATAAAACATGGATGAAAGTTATCTCAGAGAAAATAAAGTCAAAAGATCAAGATATCTATCATGTTCATTTTGAAAAAGGCTCCAGAACAAAACTTCATTTCCATGATGGGAATCAAGTATTAATTGCAACAAAAGGCCAAGGAAGTCTTGAAATTTTTAAAAGATACGGGACAAGTAAAACTAATTTCAAAATTAAAAAGACAGGGGCAATCAAACTTGGCGAAGGGGATGTCGTGTACATTCCAGCAAGAACACTTCACACACATGGATCAACAGACAAAAAGAAGGAATTTGCACACATTGCAATAAACATCCTTTCCAAGAAAAACATACCATACAAGACAACATGGTATGAGTCAGATTTTAAAACAAATGTTTCTAAAATTATTTAAACAAAATGTTTGTACAAAAAGAATCTGAAATAAAATCAATCCAAGGTAATGAAGGAACGCAAATAAAACAATATTTTCATCCACATAACACGTCAAATGGGATCAATTACAGTTTAGCACAATTTACACTAGAACCTGGAAAAAGGTCTAAACTTCATGAGATTAGTTCATCTGAGATTTACTACATATTAGAAGGAAAGGGAGATTTAAAGATCGATGGCCAGACACATCATATTGAAAAAAATGATTCTGTTTATGTCCCTCCAAACTCTAAACAAGTTATTGAAAACTCGGGTTCGATAGATTTGAAATTTCTATGCATTGTAGAGCCTGAATGGAAACCAGAAGATGAGATCATATTAGAATAGTTAAGGTTTAGTGCAAAAAAAAGGCAATTATTTTTAAGAAATGACAGATGGATACTTGTATTGAATACATATCAAGCATTGAGAGTTTTGAATGTAAGGGCGGATTCATCCCAAGAAGAAATCAAGGCAGCATATAGAAAGATGGTGCTAGAATTACATCCAGATAAAAATAAAGATAAAAAAGAAGATACCGAATTTAAGAAAATCACAGAAGCATATAATTATCTAAAACAAAATAATACCGAGAAAAAAGATACAGCTTATCAAAATTATAGAAAAAACAGTCCTACAAAAACAAACTTTAAACCAAAACCACAGTGGGGGGCTCCAAAAGATGAGAGAATCCCAGAACAAGACTGGAGTAAATATACTAAAGAATTTGAAGAAGGAGATCCTGACTTTTGGAAAGAATATGAAAGAAAGTTTTGGGAAGAATATAATGCACGTGTACGTCCTGATGGTAAAAATGGGGAGTATGAAAAAGCAGAAGAACCTAAAAAACAACCAAACCTGTTTGTAAATGTAGATGAAAGTCGCTGTATTGGATGTTGTAGTTGTGAGATTATTGCACCAGATGTATTTGAGATAAACAAAGAGAGCACATCAAACCCAAAATCTTCAGTAATTAATCAAAAAGGCGCAGGAGTAAATAAAATTATGAATGCCGCAGAAACATGTCCTACAAAAGCAATCATTGTGGAAAATATAGACACTAATGAAAGAATGTATCCATATTAAATTTTTAATTTATCATAAAGATCATTAATTTCAGATTCAGACAATTTTATTGTAGATTTAAACATATTATGAATTGCACCAGCAGAATCATTTTTACTTCGTGGAACTAGATGTACATGAACATGTGGAACTTCTTGACCTGCATCTATCCCATTATGTATAGCAACCAAGGTAGAACCAGTAATTGAATCCACTTTAGAAATCATCAAATGAACAAGGGAGAACAGATCTATATTTTCCTTAACAGACATGTCTTGAATTTTTTGATGATGATTTTTTGGAATTACAAGCACGTGTCCCTTTGCAAGTGGAAATGCATCTAAAAAGCAAATAGAGTTAGGAGTTTCTTTGAGGAAAATAGTTGGGATTTCTCCTGAAACAATTTTGCAAAAAATACAATTCATAACAACTCATCAGATTTTTAAAATATTAAATCATCGCTTATGGAGAGACAACAGTGGCCCATGCAAGTCCTTTTCCATACTTAACGGTCACAACATCGCCTGGATTATGCATACAGTTTTCTATAATTTTTGGGATGCTATCTTTAGTTTCGACATAGCATGTACTGTCATCATTGGAGAGAATTATCACTTCTTCAAACAGGTCCTCTCGAATCAGATTCCAAAATGGAAAAACAATAGTAGAAAGCACAATACCGGCAGTCAGAAAAGCGCCCAGAAAAACAATGCTGGTTTTTTGACTTGAGCTAAGCTGCATTTTACCAAGTGCCACCGTCACCTGCATTAGGATCCAATTTCTTTGCAGGAACGTTTCCATGCGCCTTTTTCATATGTTTTTTCAAACGATCAGGATCATGTAATTCAGTACCACATACATCACATTTTGTTTGTATGTCATTTTCTTTTTTACGTTTAAACAAGCCCATAAAATAATAAAAATTTGAAATACATTATAAAGGATACCCGGTTTCAAAAAAATAGATGACAGTGAAAAACATCACAGTTTTGGGTTCTGGTGTCATGGGGCATGGAATTGCTCAAGTTTCAGCAACCGCCGGATATAATGTGGTATTACGAGATATCGAACAGGAATTTTTGGATAAAGCGATGGAGAAAATCAAATGGAGTTTAGACAAACTAGTTTCTAAAGAAAAAATATCAAAAGAGGAAGGTGAGACAATTTTTTCAAGAATCACACCTATTGTGGATTTGAAAGAAGCGGTGAAAAATACCGAGCTTGTAATCGAAGTGGTTCCAGAGATAATGGAGTTAAAGAAAAAAGTTTACGCGGAACTAGACAAAGTTGCAGCCCCAGAAGTAATCTTTGCATCAAACACAAGTACGCTTCCAATTACTGAAATAGCAAATACAACATCACGTCCAGAAAAATTTATAGGAATACATTTCTTCAATCCGCCGCAACTAATGAAATTAGTTGAAGTCATTCCAGGTGAAAAGACATCAAAGAAAGTTACGGAAATGACATTAGAGTACGTAAAATCAGTAAACAAGCAGGCAGTGGTTTGTAGAAAAGACGTTCCGGGATTCATAATTAACAGACTATTCATACCGATGGTTCATGAAGCTTGTTTTGTAAAAGATAGAACAGGTGCAACTTTGGAAGAGATTGATTCTGCTGTGAAGTTTAAACTAGGATTCCCGATGGGAATTTTTGAGTTAGCAGATTTCACAGGAATGGATGTAATTCACAAGGCAACTGTAGAGATGCATTTACGAGATAAGAAAGTGATCAACCCACATCCACTTGTAGAGAAAATGTTTGAAGCAAAAAAACTAGGTCAAAAATCAGGGGAAGGGTATTACAAATATTCTGACGAAAAATATGAAAGGGTTGTACTCTCAAAAGAGTTAGCAGAGAAATGCAATCCAATACAACTTGTTGCAAATATCCTAAATAATGCAGCATGGCTTATTACAAACGGTGCTAGTGATATTGAAGAAATTGAAAAAGCTGCACAATTGGGTTTGGGTTTAAAGAAACCATTGTTTGAAACTGCAAAAGAGATTGGAATCAAAAACATAGTTGCGGAATTAAACAAACTTGCTGCAGAACATGGGGAGTTTTACCGTCCAGATCCATTACTTTTATCTATGCACTAATTAGTTCTAAAATTTTCCTTACAGCTTCTTGAGCAGTGTCAACTCCGATAATTTTAACATTTTTTCTATGATCTAAATACCCATCAATATACTGCATAACAGATCCATTTAGATTTCGAATTGCCACCATTGGTTTTTTATTCATATATGCAGCACATGTTTCAGACAAAGTTCCAGATCCACCACCCACAATAATTACGCCATCTGCACTTAGTGCATTCAAAAAATCACGAGTCAATCCCATTCCAGTAGGAATAACAACATCACAAAATTCATTGGCTTCAGAAGCATCAGACTGCGGAATAATACCCACTGTCAAACCACCTGCATCTTTTGCACCATGAGAAGAAGCAGTCATCACCCCACCCAATCCACCGGTAATTAAGACAGAATCAGATTTTGCAATTTCAACTCCAACATCATATGCAATTTTTTCATGCTCTGAGGTACAACCATTTGTATTATGACCTATAACTAAGATTTGTCGTCTTTTTACCACAATCAAGATAAAATAAAGGGTTTGAAATATTTTGTCAAGAGAAAAAGATATTAGGTAAAAATATGAACCATATTCATGGGAAACCGCTCAATGCCAGTATGTTTTACTGAAAAACAATACAAAATGATCGAAGAATTTGCCAAGAGAAATGGTATGCTTAACGCAAGTCAAGCTCTTGAAAAAATTTTAGAACAATAAATATTTTTTGTTATTTTTATTTTGTTTACATTTATAGAATAAGATGTATAAGATAAGATCAAATGGGATTATTTAGTAAAAAGCCATCATATTGTGCTGTTTGCAATAAAGAATTAATCCATAAACATAAACCAAAAAGAGAATGGAATCTAAAGGGAAGGCTTTGTGGAGACTGTCATTTTGAAAAATCTAAAGAATACTATGAAGGTAAAATAAGACAGCCATGCGTCATATGTGGAGTAACTCAAAAAATTACGGATTTATGGGAACCTAGATGGCAATGGGACATGGAAGGTTTGCTATGTAAGAAATGTTTTGACAAAAAAGAAGAAGATCATGGGAAAAAGAAAAATTTTTGTGCATTATGCGAAACTCAGATGGGTTTGATCAGATACAATCCAAAAAGCAATTGGAAAATTGAAGGTCAATTGTGTCGAAAATGTTGGGACAGCAAGAAAACAGAGTTTGGATAAAAATGAAATTTTTTCAAAAAATTAAATGTGAGATTTGTTCAAAAGAATTTTCAAAGCAAGAAGAAGTTATGAACCATAAAGAAATTGTTCACGGTAAGGATTTGAAGTATGATTGTAAAGAATGTAAAAAATATTTTCTAAACATGGAAGATATGAGGACCCATTTACAGAGAGAACACAGTTACAAAAAAGACAGGTAGTTTAGATTGCTTTTACGGTTTTAACTACTGGTGGTCTTACTTTGGTAAATACTCTGAAACCACAAATACACTTAATCTCAGGTAAACGAGATAATTCAGCATTTGAAACCGCAGTACCACATCTAAGACAAGCATAATTTACTTCAAAAGTTTCAACAGAGGTTTCCTCTATTTCATCAATGTTTTCTTCAACCATGTTTCTCATCAAAATTTCTATAATTTAAGGATAACAGATCATGTCAAAGATAATTCAATGTAGACATCATCAGGAATTTTTAGTCTCATAAGTTGTCTAATTGCTTTGTCATCAGCATTGATGTTGATAATTCTTCTGTGCATTTTCATTTCCCATTTTTCATAGGTTTCAGTACCACTACCACATGGGGATTTTCTAGTTGCAACATGTAATCGTTTTACTGGAAGCGGTGTTGGGCCTTTAACTTTAACACCGGTTTTTTTACCAATTCCCATAATCTCCCCACAAACACCATCTAATTTTGGTAGACTAGTAGAAGTGAGTTTGACACGGGCAGTTTGAGTCATAAAACACGCCTATGGTTTATACACTTCGGTAATTTCCTTAACAATCCCTGCTGCAATAGTTGCACCCATGTCTCTAAGTGCAAATCTACCCATTTCAGGGAAATCTTTGAAAGTTTCGATACAAGTTGGCCTTACAGGTCTGATTTTGACAATTGCAGAATCTCCAACTTTAAGGAATTTTGGATTTTCTTCTTCAACGGCACCAGTTGCGGGGTTAATCTTTTGAAGGAACTCAGTAACAGTTGCTGCAACTTGTGCAGTATGTGCATGCATTACAGGTGTGTAACCAGGAGCAATTGCTGTGGGGTGATGAATTACAATAATCTGTGCTTTGAATTCTTTTGCAACCATTGGTGGCGCATCAGGAGTACCAAGTACATCTCCTCGTTTGATATCTTTCTTTTCAATACCTCTAAGGTTAAAACCAATGTTGTCACCTGCTTCTGCAGTTGGCATTTCGGTGTGGTGTGTTTCAATAGATTTGATTTCACCGAGAGCACCAGAAGGCATAACAATGATTTTTTGGTTAGTCTTCATGACACCAGTTTCAACTCTACCTACAGGTACAGTACCTACACCAGTAATTGTGTATACATCTTGAATTGGAACACGCAGTGGTTTACCAATTGGTTTTTCAGAAACGGTAAAGTCATCAAATGCTTCAAGTAATGTTTTGCCTTTGTACCAAGCCATATTCTCGGATTTTTTAACCAAGTTATCACCTTTCCATCCAGAAACCGGAATGAATGGTACATTTTCTAGTTTATAACCCACAGATCTTACTAGTTTTTCACCTTTCTCTTTGGCAGCCTTGAATGCATCCTCTTTGTACTCAACTGCATCCATTTTGTTTATAGCGACAATTAGTTGACCTACACCAAGTGTCTTTAACAAGAAAGCATGTTCTCTTGCTTGTCCACCCGCGGCAATTGCAGTATCAGTTTCACCTTCTTTTGCAGAAAGTACCAGGATTGCTGCATCTGCCTCAGAAGCACCAGTAATCATATTTTTAATAAAGTCCCTGTGACCAGGAGCATCAATCAAAGTAAAGAAGTATTTGTTAGACTCAAATTTTTGGAATGCTAGATCGATTGTAATACCTCTCTCTCTTTCATCTTTAATGTTATCCATTACCCAAGCATACTTGAAGGTATCACCTTTTCCGGTCTTTTCGGATTCGGCTCCGTGTGCTGCAATTGTTCTTTCATCTACAACACCAAGATCCATCAAGAAATGACCCATAGTTGTTGATTTTCCATTATCGATATGACCTGTTACAATCAGGTTCAAATGTGGTTTATCTGCCATATCAAAAGCCTAACTGAGGGCATTTATTACTGTTATGAATTTTTGAAGAAAAACGAATATTTTCAAATAGTTTTAGATCATAGAATTTTGCTAAAAATATATCAGACAAACAAATAATGCAAAACATGATTTTATGGATTAATTAATCAATGATTTTGAGGGAGGTTAACAAATACATGATTTCAATCTAAAAAATGATTCTTGTTTCACTTGACGGTTCGCAAAACTTCTTTAGGGTATTTGACAAGAAAATCTATTTTGCAAGACAATGAGGTAAAACTTACAGGGCCGTATACCATCAAAAAGACATCTAGGTTTTAATTAGATACAGTTGAGAGTGTAGATTCATTCAAGAGGTGACAATAAACGGAAGCATGATCTAATTGTAATTGGCTCAAACGGTGCATATCATTACGCATATTGCACTATCGGTCAAATCTTAACATAATGATTACACATATTCTATAAATGGGAAAATTTCACTTTAAAACAACCTATCAAAACACACCTAAATTAACTTCAACTAAATAAAACTGATCTGACTAACTTTATTTGTGGGTATGCTTAATGATTTTTAATGCATGATACAGAGCCGGATACATTTGTCTATCAAACATGGCCTGAAAAATTTAGTAAGATGTTAAAAAAGATCGGTGTCGATTCAGAATCAAAAGAAATTGGAACAGATAATGTTGAAAAAAATGATTACTATAGTAGATATTTTGCTCAAACACCAAGAATGATAACTAATCGCGGATGTCTCGATGTTAAAGATTCCAATATTGACGTGATACAAATTATTCAAAAGGGGTAGAAATGCAAGATCCAAATCCACTTCCATGGGGCGCTTTAGATAGATTTCAAGCTCATTTCATTGTTAGAAAAGATACAGGTGCTTCTGTAAAAAACTATGTCGCAAAAACAATTCTTACTACTAAAGGGCACTTTGGTAATAAATCGATTGTAAAAGTAAGTTGGGATGGTCCTGGAAGTTTATCGTCAAAATTAAATTCAGATACAGAACTCAACAATATGATTGCAAAACAATTGATTAAAAATGCAACAATCTATGTGGAGCCTACTGAAGGGGCCATTAGAATAAGAGGTAAATGGGACAATCATATTGAATTTGGAATTACAAAAGAACTATTTGAGATATACGATAGAATTGCTGGTCACATAAAATCAGTCTAAGCTTTCCACCAGTCTAGTGCAAGAAAATCTACTTTATTCCTACCTTTAGGAATTGCCAAAATGAATTGTTTTCTTACTGTAGTTGCAAGTCGTCCTGCAAGAACAATTCCAGTAGATGTAATTGATTCACTTCTATTATACACTTGAATCAAAAACGGAGCATGATCAATTCCGGGACCTTTCTCATACACTGCAAAATCACAACCAAATTTTATTCCTGGATTTATAACATATCCTTTATCTCTGAAATTCTTGTAAACTAAATATTTCTTATCAAACTCATGGACTTCCTTTTTACAAATCTCAGTCATTTCTTTTGTAGATATTTTTTGATTTGTTTTATTGATTGTGATTTTTTTATTCTCTAAAAGATATAACCCCTCAATTAAATCAAGAATTAATGGAACATCAATCTCATCAATTTTTGGTTTTGGCATACCAATTGGTTTCCCATAATAGCCTTGGCTGAAAAGTTTACGCGAATCTTCAATATCCCATACTATTATTCGATTTTCGATTAATTCACTTTTCATAAATTTTGTAAAATATTATGTGTATATGAATTCTCTAGTTCAGATAGACTTCAATTTTAGGGATAAAAATAAAGTAGTGAATGAATTCGTTTGGTTATAGGCTCAGTGCTAACAATATGAAAGAATCTGAAACTCTCTGACATTTGTCAGACATTTCTTCAATTCCTTCTATTACATCCTTAATCAACAATAATTCTTTTGTATTTGTTACCTCATTTAGAAGTTTTATTGTGGTTTCTCTGTATTTAATGTCTATTTCTCTTTCAATTGTTTGTGTTTCTTGTGCTAATTCAATTGCATTTGCTGTGTTTGTGTTCAGACTACGAATGATTTCATTTAGTTTGTAAACTTCGTCTACAACTAGTTCAATCAATTTTGTGATGTCTTGATCAAGCTTTGCACTTTTCAGCGTAGTTATCTTTACGTTTGAAAGTTTGAATGAAATGCCTGTGATATAACCTGCAATTTCATCCATAGTGTAAGCTGTATTTAGAAGGTTTTCCCTGTTCATGATCAGACCTCCCACATCTGCTACTTCTCTTGTGATTTTTCTTCTTAGATTCTCTACTTCTTCTTCGATGGTTGAAATTTGTTCGAGTGTGTTCTTGATTCCTGTCTTATTTTTTTTCATCATAAGTTCAGGTAGCGTTGCGAGTTCTCTAGAAGCATTTAGAATTCGGTTGATTTCGTCTTGTAAAACTGCGATAGCCTTTCTTTTTGCTTGAACCTCAAGCTCTCCACTATACATAACAAAAGTCAGAAAACTTCTAGGTAATTTAAATCCTCTATGATTTTTGATACTTTTTGAGCACGAGTTACATCAAATTTTTATCATGTGCTACTTTGTTTTGTTTTTTGAATAGCATTATAACTTCTTCATTAGTTGATGCATCTTCAGCTGCTTTTTCAATTCTGATCTTCCCGGTAAATTTTGGAAATCTCAAAGCAAGGCCAGTATTTTTCCTTATCTTATCTCTGGCAGATTTATGAATGGGGCTAAGTGTTATATCTGATGCCACTACTTCTATTACCAATTCGGGTTCAAACCATACATCAGCTTCCATATCGCTATTTACGCGAGGGTTTTTTTTGATTGTGACTTTAGGATGCAAAATTTGGTAGAGTTGATCTAAATCTTCATCTGAAAATCCAGTTCCTACTTTACAGATACTTGTAAATTCATCATCATCATCATCGTATGTTGCTAGTAATAGTGTCCCATAATTTCCTGTCCTCCTACCTTTACCAAAATAACCTCCTATCACAACAAGATCTAAACTATCTCCTAATTCATTTTGATACTCTCTTTTGAGTTTTAACCAGTGGCTCCCTCTTGAGCCTGCCTGATATGGTTTATCAAGCATCTTTAACATTAATCCTTCACTTCCTGCATTGATGCTATTTTCCATAAACTCTGCTAATTCATTTTCATTTCTAATGATACACATAGGAATACATTTTGCAAACTCATCTTCTTTGACTTGATTTTCTAGTTTCTCTCTTCTCTTTTTGTATGCTAATTTCAAACAGCTTTTACCGTTATGGTATAAAATATCAAAAAAATTCACTGTTATAGGATATTTTGTAACAGCTTTTTCTATTTTGTATTTTCTTCTTCTATGCATTAATTCCTGAAAAGGTAGAAATTCGCCAGTATTTTCGTTAATTGCAACTACCTCTGCTTCTAAAATCATGTTATCACCTTGAACAGATTTGGGGATTTTTTCAATAATATCCGGATAATAACTGGAAATATTTTCTAAACTTCTAGAAAACAGCACTACTTTCTGACCTTCTATGTGAAGTTGTACTCTCTCCCCATCTAATTTGTATTCAGCTGCAAATTCATTCTCCATTTTTTCAATAGTTTCTTTCTCACTTTTTACTCTGTCAGCAAGCATGGGTCTAATTGGATTAAACAAAAGTATCTCAAACTTTTCTACGCCTTCGAGACCTTTTGTTGCAATTGTTTCTGCAACTTTTCCTAAATCACTTGAGACATTATACGCATGTTGTAATTTTTTTCTGTTTTCTTTGTTACCGGAGAATTTAATTGCCAATGCGTCCATTACCGTATTCTCTGCAATTCCCAATCTCAAAGTTCCCAATAAAATTTTTAGAATATAACTGGCCTCCAAGGGATTTGCATCATTTAACAAACTCGAGATATACTTCATCTTCATATCTTGCGAATGAGATCCTTCTAAATTAGCAATTTTGAATAACGTTTCATATACTCTTTCAATAGTTATGTCTTCAACAAGAAATGTTGTCTGTGTTTTTTGTGCTAAAATTGTTGATGCTGCATGACCAAGATCTCCACTTCTTCTATATTCATTTTCAATTCGTTTGACTGGCATTCCTGATGACTTTGAGATTGATCTTATTGCAAGTTTTTCTGCAACTCCCAACTCTATTCCTTCAAAGTCGGGTCTTAGTTTTCCTTGTAATAAATAGACAATTTTTGCAATGACATTCTCAGGTGTTTTCTCAAATAACTCTACAAGAAACTGTGTTAACTCTAATCTTTTTCTAGTTGATTCCATTTTGTAAAAAGCGTTAGCCAAAATAGAAAATTCCATTCTATGTCTTTACCCAATCCCGAATAAAAGTCTGAATCTAGGCATATTATCACACTTGGGAGTTTTGTTGTTATAATTTGTTAAATTGTAGAAACTTGTTATTATTGATTTAAAAGATCACGCTCAGCAGTCATCAAAAATGAGTTTTAAGAACTAATTACCGTTTTAAGACATTATTTCAATTATATGATATATTCTATATTCAACCATACATGTTTTTGTAAATGAGTATTCTGAAATTGTAGATTTTTAGACAATAGTAATCAATAGGGTTTTTATCTTCATATGTGAATTTTTAATTAATGAGAATACCAACAAAAACCATATCTTTACTAGCAGTTATTTTTACAACTGTTATTGTATTGAGTATTTCATCTACAGATAGTGTAATTGCAGAAGTTGATGATATACAACAGGATGCTGCAGTTACAATTAAAGCGCCTGCACTTGTTATAGAAGGTCCATCAACTCAAGAAACCACTGTAGCAGGATTATCCTCTGATGGAAAAATACGTGTAGAGATAATTGCTAGCAATCCAGCAAAAGATGAAGCAATGTCTATCGATATTAAGTTCAGAGATGCTAATGGAGGAAGCCTAAAACAGCATGTCAATTATGATATTGTTGCAACCCAAAATGGCAAAGAAATTCTTTCATCATTAGAAGCTCATGGGCAGGAAGGACATGGAACACACAATACTACACCGTTGAAATCAAATGATTCAGTAGATATCAAGGTGAAGTTATTGGGATTCGGATTGCCTGATGAACAAGAAAATTGGACTGGTCCTGCAAAAGAGATATTATATTTTAACGTGGTTCCAGAATTTGGCACAATAGCTGCAATGATTCTAGCAATTGCAACCATATCCATAATTGCAATATCTGCAAAATCAAGATTAAGTATAATGCCAAGATTCTAAGTTCAAATTCTTTTTATTTTTTGAGTTTATCTTTTCAAATGTTACATCATTTTCAAAGAAACCTTCATCGGAATGATTAAAACACGACAACTAGAAATTACATTAACTGCTATAATTCGACCAATTTATTTTTTCAATCATTAAGATATCACTCAAATTATTTGAGGTTCAATATAGATCGATGTAAAACTACTATTTATTTTCACGCCAGATGATTATATGGGTGTATAAGATATTTTTTTGAATTTACTTCTATCGCGTATTCCACGTGAGTCTTCTTTTAACTTAAATACCAGTATTTTCATCTTTGGTGAAATCAAGATAGACTTTTTCTCCAACAGAAAGATTCATCTCTTTGTATTCATGCATGTCAAGCTTTAGTGATGTACCTCCTCCTGACAGCATTCCACCCATACCTGAAAGCATCTTGTTTAGATCTTTTACCATATCTCCCATTTTGGTGGGTCCATCATCTTTGAAGGATCAAATGAAGGTGAGTTTTTGTTTCCATCTTTAAGATCTTTGGAAGATGTCAATAAGACTATCACATGAGGTGTACTATCTTGTGACGCATCAATTCTTTTTATTACAAATTCCTTGCGCATGTTATAAACTTGGAAGATTGGATCTATAATTAATTTTTTTATTTAGACTTGTATGTTAAATCTAACTCCTAAATTACAGCTACCTACGCGTTATACTCTCATTCCAAATTTGAACCATCAAAGAATTTCTTTTAATTATAAAAATTTAATTAATTTCTTAGATGCAATAATAAAAAAATTCTTTGTCATAAATATTAATCAGAGATTCTAGCTTAGAACTAGATATATCTGAAAATTGTTGGCTTGTCTGATTTTGGAAGATCTGAAACCAATGCAAAGTTGTATAATGGATACATTTCCTTGTATTGTTTCATAAAACTCCATGCCACATCATGTGTTTTGAATACTGTTCTAATACCGTCAATCTTACCCTTTTTTCCAAACACATCAAAAGGCACTATCAAGTATTCTTTGGGGCGATTATGAGGTTTTGCTTTGAGAAGCCAAGCTAATGCAAAAAGAAATACTGATCCTAAAATCACGTATTCTCCTGCAACTTTAAAAAAGGCAAGGATTACTCCTGGGATAGTCTGCCCAAACAATATAGCTACAAAACTTGAAAATGAAATTACTGCTAATGCTGTGAAAATATATGTTTTCCAATCAAATATCTTTTGAAATGCATTCATTAGATGAATAGTGTAAAACTCATTTTAATTTAACTATTTCTTATAATTTCAAATAGTCAAAGTCTAGTCTGGATCGTCGTAATTTTCTTTCTTTTTACCAGTGTTGGTGTCTTCCATTGGCTTCATCTTTGTTTCTAAAACGTCCATTCTTGCTCTATAGCCTTCAGCGTATTCTAATTCAGACGGAACCAAAGTTGCTGGATGAATAAATCCTTGACTTCTAATTGACATTGCTTTCTTTGTTGCAATCTCTCTAATGTAATCCCAATCAGGAGTTGAGAATCCGTCAAATGGACCTGTAAGTTTTCCATCATGCATACTAAAAACCAGTGCCTCTACAATTGGAATACAAAAGTTGATTGTGGCTGCAGAGTTTAGTTTTACAGGCATTAATGGCATGTTGTGACTTCCTCTGGTATTACCTGCAACAAAATGTGGATTGTTAAATACACTTCCAACCTCTTCTGTTGCCGGGAAATTCTTTTGTGTTCTAACTAGGCATATTGGATCATCTTTCCCAACATATGTTCCTGCAATGTTATGTAATCTATCAGTTGATGCATCAAGTATAGGTTCGCCATCTTTAGTAAAAACTGAATCTACAACATATCTTCCGGGATACATTAGTGCGGCTTCTATTGTTGGTTTGTCTTGCCACAATTCAAGTTCTGCAATTTGTGCTTTTTCAACATCCATAATGTTAATTTTTACGCCACTTGCAAGACTTTTGTTTACAATTAATCCTGTATTACTTAATGCATCTACAAACATTCTATATATTGGATAATTAAAAGCGCCTGGTTCTGTTTTGTCAGCAGCAAAAACAGTGAATGCTTCATTTGGTCTTTCTTCAAACTCCATCTCTGCGACTCCAGGACCCATTCCTTTTACATTACCTGAAAAGGAATCTCTTAGTAGGTCTTGTCCTGCACCATACAATCCCTCTTTTTTTGCGACTTGGGTTCCTGCCATAAAAGCATCCCAAGCTAATTTATGAATTTTTTCATTATCTACCCCATGTGTATGGGTCATTACAATATGTGTGTCATCTCCACAATACCCTATGTAATAATCAATTAGTAAATCCGCTGAATTTTTTACAGTGTTTTTGATTGCTTCAAGCAGTCCATCACTGGGTTTTGTATGCCCGCCAACACCACCAACATCTGCTTTGATAACTGAAACTGTAATTTTCAACAATTAATTCCTGTATGACTTTTATTTATACCCTGTTATCATTATTGATTATTCAATGATTCAGAATAACTATTTCCAATTTTGATTCATTTCCATAAAAAATCAATCAGATGAGCCGTTAATTACTTAGATGATATTTATGATCAGAATAAAAAATAATTTCAAGAGTCAGCACATTAAGATAAAAAGCATATCATTTAAAATTGATATTTTTAAATTTGTAGATTCCTTGTTTGACTACAAATTAATCAAATATTATTAAATGGGAGATTTTTTACGTCATAAATTTACAGTCGTGCTTTTATGAAACGGATTGCGGGTATGTCAGTTGGGTCTACACCATCATTTATTGCACGAAGTATTGTTGCATATCCCATACGATATATCGAGTCGATGAGTGCATTAAGCAAATTTCCCTTTGGGGCAAAAAGTTCAAAATATGGAACTTTTTTTGATTCAAGGTATTCTTTAACTACATTGAATTGTTTTTTTATCAATAGATGATCATCATTTTTTCTGAAAAGAATTGGACTAATGTTTGAGGGTCGCTCCCAGGCGTTAATACTATTATGACAAGATTCAGCTATTTCCTCTATCATAGCATGTTTCTTACAATTCTCTTGAAAATCATTTTTAAATCTCAAAGCTGCAGGTAACAACAATGGTGAATAGTAACATATGGGGATTTTTGACATGAATTTTGCCAAATTAGCAGAGGGATTATTTTCTTTATCGGTAGAAAATATTATGTCTCTTGTCTTCTTAAGATTAGATATAGATTCAGTTATCTGTTTTTCTGGCAATCCAAGTGATTCAGACAATGATCCTAAAATACTATAAAGCGAAAATACAAGCGACGAACGTGGAGAATTTAACATTTTATATTTATTAAATGCAATTTTGTTGGTTTTACAATATTTTTCAATTTTACCGCCAGATGAAAATGCAATAATTTTACATTCCGCTTCGTGAGCCGTTTTAAGCAGAGTTAATGTTTCTATAGTATTACCTGATGCACTATTACAGATAACCAATGTGTCTTTTGCAATTTTTTTTGGAAGAAAGTATCCCTTAGCCACAAAGATTTCATGGTCAGTAAGACCATACAAGATATTTGCAATTATACCTGATCCTCCCATGCCACTGACAAGAATATCATTAAATTTTATATCGATTTTTTCTGAGGAATTAAAAGATTCCTCAGCATGCTCTGGCCAAGATCGGTAAACATCGATCATCTCTTGTGCCATTGCACTTATTTTTTTCATAACTTGCGTTCAAAGTAATTTATTATTTAAGGTTATGTTTAATGGGTTAGAGTTGGAGATCATTAAGAGTTAACCAAAATAGAATAGAATAGAATAGAATAACAGCAAGATCATCAGAATGTATTAAAAATTTCCAAATGCAGGGATTCGAATTTTTCCATATTTTGTAACGCTGCAAAAAGCAATTGTCAGATTAAGAGATATTTTTCAAGTTGTAATTGATGGATTCATTGTGTATATCAAAACACATCAACAACATGAAGAAAATATAATCATATCAAATTTTGCTCACATATATCACAGAATATAATTATTTCTAATTTAGTTGGTTTGTACCAATCATGGAATTGTAACTACAGCGTGTTTGATTTGGAATCTATTTTCTCAAACTAAGAATTTTAGCATCAAGTGAAGAGGTCTTAGGGGCAGAATTAATCTTAAAGATTGGAATTAGCATAGCTAAATGAAATGCAGCACCAATAACATTTACAATGATAAACCAGGATAGTGAATCAAATAACAGTCCTTTTACAATACTTACGGTGAGAAGAGATATTAGCAATAATTGTGGCCATAATTTTCGCCATGGGACACTACTTCCAGTTCTAGCTGTAACAAATGGTTTGGCTTTATTTCTAAGGGCTTGAATTGAAGCCCCAGTAGTTATTGGAAACGATATGATATTCATACTTATATTATAGAATACAGATTTTAGAGAATTTCCTGTTTTAACAAAAGTAAGCAAAAAAGTAGTCAATGTAAATATGCTATACGGAAGTAAAAACAGTAGATAGGTAGTTAAATCAAGATTTAGTGGACGTATGCTAAATAATAGAAATGCAATTGGACAAAGCATTTGTATGAGATATGCCCAACCAGACAAATACCAGCTGGTGCTAAGAAAATAATCGAATTTGTATGCAAGGCTGAATGACTTGTTTTTTAATATCTTACTGAAAATCTTCTTTGAGCATTGCATTGTTCCAAACGCCCATCTCCATTGTTGGTTAAAATATGCAGCAAGTTCTGTAGGTGCGCGCCCATATACCAACTTTTTATTATAATAAAATGTCTTCCAACCCTTCATATGCATTTCAACTGTTGTGGCTAGATCTTCAGTTATTGAATTCTCATCAAAACCACCAACACTCAATAAAGCCTCTTTTCGATATACGATGTTTGTTCCACAGCTAAACAATGAACCAAGTGTACTTTTTCCTTCAGTAATAATATCGTAAAAAATTATCTGTTGAGCTTGAGATGCCTGACTGAGTATAGATGCATCTAGATTAGTATACTGTTGTGGTACTTGTACCATTGCAAGATTTGGATCATTTTGTAAAAAGGGCAACACATCTCTTAAAAAATTTGGATCGGGCATTTGATCAGCATCCAATATACAGACAAACTCCTCTTCTAGTACAGGTAAAATATCATTAGTTGCTCCTGCTTTGTAGCCTCGTCTATTCTCCCTGTGAATATATTGTACTCCAATTTGTTCACAAAAATTTTTGATGTCTTTGCAAATTTCAGGATTTGTAGAGTCATCAAGAACGTAAACAACTGCCAAATCTTTAGATGCATTAACAACTGCACCTAAATTCATACGAATCATATCAAGAGGTTCATTATACATTGGCACTAAAACAGCAACCTTACTTTTAGAATATACGTACGTATGATTTGCTATCGTACTAGGGTATTTTTCTATACTACGTACAGTGTTCAAATAATATCCTATTGAATGAGCTCCAAAAAAAATAACACTAAACATGAATAATATTGAAAAAACAGAATCAATTATTGTACCACCGTGTAATAATGCTGTGGAATTAACATATAGTACAATTGCAGCCAAAATTGATATTATAGTCATGATTATCATAAGTCGCATACCCACTGTTGTTATGTTAAAAGTTGAATGTGTTTTAATTGATGGATATGACTGATTTTGAGACACATTGTACTACCAATCACATGTCATATTTACTTTTCACCACGATTTCAATAAATTGAACATGGGTTAGATTACAAATGTTACAGAATATGTATTATTTCTGATTTATCGTGGTTTAATTTCGAGATAGCCATAAAACTTTTTAATCCAACATAGAAAATCACAAGGGTATTGAAGGCAATAATTAATGCAGGTGGAAAAGGAACTAGAGCTTGGCCTCTCAGCGTATTTGTACCAAAATCAATGATGCCAATAGAAGGAAAGCCATTACTTGAACACATTGTGAATTATTTGAATAAATTTAATGAAATTAATGAGATCGTAATTATTTATGACGAATCAAAGTTGGGCGAGCAAGTACCAAATTTCTTTGACGGTAAGTCATACAGAACCAAATTGACATTCAGGAAAGACAAGTTAAGAGGAACAGGAGGAGCATTGTTAGAATGTGCTGAAGACCTTAAAAATGAAGATGATTTTATTTTGTGGTTTTCAGACAATTTATCAAATTTAGATGTACATGGTATGATAAGTCAATTTAGAAGTTCTGATTGTATTGGATGTATAGCAACTAGGAGAAAAAAACCTGAAGAGACAGGTTTTGTCAAGATTGACAGTAACAACAAAATATTACAATTTATAGAAAAACCAATTTCAGATCTCCAGCAACCAGAAGCATTAGGAATTTACATGTTTAAAACAGACATAATAAAAAAGATACAAGAAAGATCTACAGATAAAGAAATAAATTTATCATTTGACATAATGCAAAAACTACCTTCAGGATCAATGCTTAGCTATGATATTGGTAATAGTGTGTGGATCGACATAGAAGGTCCAACTAAAATAATGAGAAACACAGCACTTATTCAGAGTGTGTTTACTGACATCTATGATTAAACTAACTAAAAACACGTTTTCATTGTTTGATGAAAGTAAATATTTCCTCGAAAATACCAGAATATCAATAAGACAAAAAGTATTAGAAATTTTTATTTCTTGTGTCATCATATAAGAGTAACAAATCAACAATAACAACAACAACCACTTATTTTCAAAAGTTCATAATTCTATTGCATAATTGATTATATATACAAGCGTACTGTTTTGTTATTTCTAATATTTCATCATGTTTGGTTCAGATATGTTATGTATCCAAATAATGAATATCATCTTATACATGCATTTAAGAAAATCTCAAAGCCATGAAATAAAAATACAAACATCATCATAGACGAATCAAATAATTATGACTCATAAATTATACTTAAAGAAAAAGGGTTTACAATTTAAGAAACAACAGTACAACAGTGTTTAAAATGTATATCGATTACGACCGTGTGAATTAGGTCGTACGTCTGGAATGTATGTCTCAGATGGTTTTTCATCTGGAATGTATGTCTCAGATGGTTTTTCATCTGGAATGTATGTCTCAGATGGTTTTTCATCTGGAATGTATGTCTCAGATGGTTTTTCATCTGGAATGTATGTCTCAGATGGTTTTTCATCTGGA